>DASQZS010000189.1:0-11620 GCA_035638535.1 Candidatus Acidiferrum sp. | reverse complement strand
AAGCCCAAAAGCGAAGAATGGCAGCGCAATTATTGAGCCTGCAAGAAACATTCCAACCATTACAAGCGGAATCATTCTTGCCTCCGCTGAAGTATTCTTCCGAAGAAGCAAACTAACAAACCCTAAACAGATTACTCCGATACTGAGATATTGCACGTATCGATTCAATACGTGAAAGAAACCTGTCGACCCTGAAACCACTTCGGGAGGCCTCGCTCCGGCGCTAAATAGATCGCTGGCTAATCCTTGGAAAACATCCGCCAACCCTTTAGTAACCGCTAACAGGATGCTGGAGTTTACGAAAAATACGTACCACATCGCGATCACCAGAGTCATGAACAGAACAAAAGTCCAATTATCCAACGGAAGTGTCCTCCGCCAGATCGCAGCTACAATAAGTGAGAAAAGTAGAATTGAAAGATAGATAAACGCTATAGAATAGTGCGAGGCAATAATACCAATATCCAATAAAATCAACAACAACCTAGTCGAACGAAGGCCAGCTAATTGTGACGAAAACAGAACAGCCAAAGCGAGAATAAGAAGAAGCTCCGCAATCTCTTCGCGACCGAGACCGATTAGCTCGCTATAAAACGCTGGGTATGAGATGAAAAAGAAGGCCGCAACAAATGCCTGCCGCGGCGAAAGTAGATGCCGATATATTTTGTACAGAACCAGCGGCACAATCGAATAAACCAATGGAAAAACGAACTTGAAAATCTGAAGGCCCGAAAGCGAAGACACCAATGCCATAATGGTTGGAAGGACACTTATGCTAAGAACCGAATTCAATCTGTAGCCTACGAACGGATTCCATCCACCATGAGTTAGAACCTGGGTAAAGACATAAAATTCTCCGTTAATGTCCCACCCGATTAAACTGTTCAATGAGATTAGCGTAGCCAACATTAACAAAGAGACACTGGACGAACAAATGTAAACCAAGAAGAGCTCATCTTGCTCTTCTGCTTCCAATTTTGGAACGATAACGAATGTACTTACGCCAATAAGGAAGACAGCAAACAGAGGAAGAATGTTAGTCTGGTAATATGCCGCGACGACGCTCAAGCATGGCAGTAACGGTGCCAAAAGAAACAGTTCGAAATGACGAGGATAACCACGTAACGACCTCAATCCCCTCTATCAACTTCCTCCGGACACGTGACAGAATAAACTTCCGCGGAACTCCCATGCAACCTGGAGCAGCAGAAACCAACTGCCCTTAGTGTGGGTATAAGCTCTACAGACGCCCTTTCAACCATTTCTGTTAAAGTCTAACGCAAAAATCACAAGGTTATGTTTGCCGCACTTGCCTGAATTGCGAAAACCTGCCGCACATACCGTAAACATATCCCATGCGCGCCGCTTGATCGCACTGTCCTTTAAATCGCGTCCCTTCATCGTGCGAAAATAGCTTTGGAACAAAATCGCTGAAGGTACGGATAGTCGTACCAGCAGACGCTCGGAGAAGTTCGCTCACCCAATCACCCCACGATAAATTCTCGCCAACCGCATCGGTCACTCCTTGCCAGAAGGCGCGTTTAAGAAACCAGTCTTTATGCAAGCGTTGCGCTAGAATAACATGTCTAACAATTATAGTGGGATCATAAACGACCTCTTGACCACGCGACGTTAGCTTAACCTGCAAATCTATCTCTTCTCCCCCAAGTAGCCGTGAATTAGAGACGTACGCTCTTCCCAGATCTTCACGAAAGCCTCCGACCATCTCGAGAACATTACGTCGAAAGGCGATGTTTGCGCCGTTCAAATACTCCCGTTCGCCCAGAACATGTCTCGGTAGGTTCCATTCCAAAATTGACAGATACCACAATAAACTATCTGGAAGCCAAGCCGGACGATCAACTTCCCAAATCGGAATAACTTTGCCTCCGACACACGCGCTTCCAAAAGAGAATGATTTGATAATTAATTCAAGCCAGTCATTTGATGCGACAGCGTCGTCGTCAAGATACGCAACAAAATCTCCTCTCGCAGATCTCCAGCCAGTATTGCGTGCGCGAGAGAGCCCAGCGCTGGGGTCGTAAATGTAAACTGTGTCTGCAAACCGTCCGCAAATCGCTTTCGTGTTATCTGTTGAAGAACTATCAACAACAATAATTTCGAATTTATCGCGCCGAAGAGATTGGTCCCAAAGACTTTGCAGCGCATCCGCTAGGTACTTCTCTCGATTACAAGTGCAAATAACCACTGATATTACTGGAGTGCTCGAGGCCATCTTTTCCTCCAAGTTCTTCTGCGCAAAATAAATTGACTGGAAGAAATGCTCTCCAATGATCAATAGGAACTACAGACGAAGCGAGTATTGACATTTTGGAAAACAGTCTTAAGCACGCTCAAATAGAACGAAACCCTAAACTCGGCAAACAGCAAATACAACTCATATTTCAAGAGACATTTTGAACGGAGGCGAGGAATCTTGCGAGATAACTATTCTACGGACGGAAAAGTGTCTCGCAGACAAGCTATTGGATGGTTACTGAGTCTCGGAGCGCTCAGCATCGGGACATCTATTCAGGCACCAATTCGACTTCTTCTTAACGAAACCCAAGAACGAACAACACGCAGTGTTCCATCACGATTCCAAAGAACACCTTCCCCAGGTGAGATCCAAACAACCCAGACTGCGAACACTTGCGTAACGAACGACGCATCAAAGATAATAGCGGACGCACTGGCAGATGGTGAAACCAAGATCTACCTCCCAGCTGGAAATTATAGCGTCAGTAACTCCATCAAAGTATCCCAATCGAATGTGGAAATTTACGGCGATGGTCCTAGCACAATATTGCGTTTGAATGATAACGTACTACGGGACATGTTACTCTTCGTTTCCGCGAACAATTTTCATGTACACGACTTACAGTTAGATGGAAATAGACTAAACCAACCATTTACTCCCCCAACCACACGATACGGCGGAGCCGTCAACATAAGCGGAATCGACGCTTGGAATTGCTCAGACGGACTCATTGAAAACTGTTTCATTCATGACTGTCGAACATTCGGAGTTCTTTACTCACAATGCACCTCATGCAGTATTCAGGATAACCACATGCAAAACTGCGACGCCAATGGCGTAACCATAGACAACTCCACCGGCGGTTCGGGTTGCGTAGTAAGAAGAAATTTTGTGGACGGTGCAAGCGACGTTGGCATAACTGGATCGGACGCCGTAAATTATCTAGTCGAGAAAAACACCATCAAGAACGTAACCATGAACACCTCCCCGTTTGAGCAGAACACCAACATTGGCGTAGCATGCGAAGGCAACAGTGCCGGTTGCATAAACTGCAGCTACGTAGAAAATACGATAGAGAACACTCTGGTAGGAGCATACATTGGTTTCGTGAACGGACTTAATTTCAAAAAGAACATTATAAATGGAATCGTAGCAACGGGTAACGGATTTCCAGGCATCCCCTTTGCAGTCAATGTTGATACAAAGACCACGGGGGTAGTTGTTGAAAATAACTTAGTAGAAGGCCTACCCTCAGTAATGCAAAGTCCAATAGTACAACTCCTATCGCCAACTGGCGGGATATTCAAAAATAATATGATCTTTACAAACGGAGGAAAACTGGCGATCTGGTCTCCAAGTGGAACATGGCAAATCTTCGACAACAAACTAACGTGAAGCACGCTAAGTTCCTCTCCGCCGCATTCCTGGCTGTCAACCTATAACAAAATATGCCTCCGTTTTTGATACTCCCCCATTCCACCAAGATAAGAAAATGTCAACGGAACTGTCTCAAAATTCTGCTCTACCAGCAAAGGTGTGACGTAACTAGAGCTCTAGCTTTGAGCAATCCTAACCCTCGCCGAGTCATGGTTAAGGTTTCAAACAGCGGAAGCAGTCCCAACCTTCGTTAGCTATAACCAGTCTATAACCAGTCTATAACCAGTCTATAACCAGCCTATAACCAGCCTATAACCAGCCTATAATCAGCCTATAGTTTCCTCTCCGTTCTGTCACCGTTGTTCCATCAGCCCGGTAACACGAACCTTAGCCTCTCAGAGGACATACATTAGTTGATGAAACTTGAGTACGGCAATAAACGTCAACAGTCATGGTGAACAGCAGTTTGGGAAGGCCATCTACCCATTAGTGGTAAAATCCAGTTTAATGGAGCGCTTGCATGTTCGCTTGACTGGTCGAGTGAAATTGTTCAACGACCCAGTACATTTCAGTAAACCAACTGAAATCTACCTGTTCTACTGCAGGAAACATCACCTATGGCAAATGGACTACATGCACGGTAACCAAAGTTTGGACTGCGCTCGCTGCCTAGAACTTTAGGACGAACAAAGCTACTCGTTATGAATCGAACTTGGCAATCATAAATAATGCAATCTTCTACGACACCGTTTGAAGACTTCGACGCCGTAATTCTGCTAACATTCACTTGACCCTCATACTTCGGATGAGGTGGAGTATACGGTTGATTCAAGCCGTTTCCGTCAGGTTACAGATCATGAAGGTAGAAATTATTTGAAATCAGATTTTCAAGCACATTATCGTTCAGTCGCACCACAGTAGAGTTCTTTCCGTCGCCGTAAATTTCCACGTTCGGTTTTGTGATTGATATTTGTGTGCTGACGGAATATTGTCCTGCGGGCAGATGAATTTTGGTTGCTGGCGAGGGCTTGGGCTATTATTTGAGAAGCGTCATTACTGGACTTTTTCTCTGGAAAGTATGCGCCTAGTAATTCACCTATTGCTCCGCCGAACAACGCAACACCTCGGCAATAAGTAAGTACTTCGCGTGACTACTACTTCGATTGACGGAGTGGCTAGTCGCAAATGACATCAAGGCACTATTGTGTTCGGACTTACAACCCAACCGTTCTTGTATTTCACATACAATGCGTCGTTTCCATTCGCGTAAATCGTGTTGTTCTTGAATATTCCCGTCGGTGATCCCAGTTGCACTACTGCTCCGGACATGGACGCCGGGACGCCTTCAAGTTGGTTGCCTGTAAACACGACGCTCGAAGCGTCTGGTCCAACTTGTATCGCCCATCCTCTCACGTTAGTAATGCCATCTATCAAGTTAGACGTGCCAGTGAATCCGATAGTATGATTGACGGTTATGCCCATTCCGCAATTCTGAATCGTATTACTTTCGAAGACGATGTCTTCGTTCTGATTGCTTGGAGAATTGGTAGCGTTTGCTGGAGAAGAATACATGCCAGATCCTAGAACGTTACTGACAGTGTTTTCGGAATAGGTGCAATTCTTGCTTCCGGTTCCGTTTGGTGAACCTTCGGCCAGAATGCCGATATGACTGTTATTTCCAAAAGGCGAAGTGCTTAACGTCACGTTCTTCACAATGTTCTGTTGAACAGTGTAATCCACAGCATCCCAACCTGTAATGCCCACGTCGCTCGCACCATCAACCACGTTCCCTTGCACAAGATTCCCGCTACCCCCATGTTGGTTGCTGATAGTTATTCCGTTAGCGTCAGAGTTTTGGACGAGATTATTCAAAACCTTACAATTACTGCAGAGACCGAAAGCTATTCCGAATACGCGGGAATCGTGGATAAAGCAATTCTCAACAATTCCGTTGGAGCAATTCCAAGCATCAATTCCATTTATGTTTATTGAACCTCCAGCTCCCGGGAAGGATAGCTGATTCAATTTATTGCCGTCCAGTTGTAGGTCATGCACGTAGAAACCGTTCGCTCCCCGCTGAAAATACAAGGCGTCCGCAAGGACATTATCATTTAAGCGCAGTACAGTCGCATCTTTGCCATCACCATAAATTTCGACATTCGGCATATTGACCAAGATCGACTTACTCACAGAATAGTTCCCGCTTGGCAGGTATACCTTCCTTTCGCCGGCAACTAGTGCTTGCGTTATTAGCTCATACGCGTCGATCACTGGTGTTGATTGCGAAACACTACTTGATGTTGATTGCGAAACACTACTTGACTCCCACCACGAAAGTTTCGCTCCAACGATCCCACCAATTAGAGTTACAGTTCCCCCAACCACCAGGTACTTGAGAACGCGGCGACGATTCCACTGACCGCGATCGTCTGTCACTCGACAACATCTCCTTTCTCTTTAGACCACTTCGGCTTTCATAGGTTCATCCGAAGCCCTCGTAAATAGTCGCTCCGTCAGAATAAATGCGATTTTCATTGTTCACCATGTTCACCGTATTAGTGTCAGGCCAGATGGCACTTCCATACTGAGTTCGCGAAACCCCGATTCCTCCAACCGTATTCAAGTAACTCAAGAAGACGTATTGTTGTCGAAGTTGGCACCTGCCTTGTGGATTCAATGCTGGCCCCTCTCGAGAGAATCCTCCATACGACGTTAGAACATGATAACGCGAGAGTAAGTCTGCGCAAACCAAGCGCGTTGGATCATAGTTAGATCTTAGCCAGATAGTGGCAGCGACGTCCTGTGGCACTATATACCAGTCATAATATTGCGCTTTCACCTGATTCAACGGTGAATTTGCCATTCTCTTCGCGTCCAAGACTACTGAAGTTGGAACCACATCTCCTGTCACTGCCCACACCCAACCCGATGTGAAGATAAGATATGTGAACAGTATCACGGCAGGCAGCATATGGTTGGATCGCATCTGCCCACCACGATCTTCCTCCGAATGCTCACCAATTCGTTTCAGCACGCTCGTGAATTTGGTTGCTCCAAGGTAGAAACATGGGGACAAGAATACGAGTGAAAGCTGATAGATTCGAGAAAGATTCAGGCTAAAAGAGAGATTCGGCAGGATCACTGCAGACAGAAGTAACCCCATCGAAACCAGAGTAGGCAGAACAAGTATCTGGGTAACTTGCGATTGACGTCTTTGGTGAACAAATACCATAAACCCGACCAAGACGAACAGTACACCAACGTACTGTACCGCTCTATTCAGCAGGTGCAACGGCGTGAAGGATACGTAGGTCAACCCTAAAGCGCCGGTAACTTCAACAGCTCTTGAAGTCGGACTGACAAAGTCAGAAAGGCCAGAGATAACTGCCGATAAATTCGTCGAAAGCTGTTGAAAAACGATTCCGCCGGCTACAAGCAAGAACCAGCACGCCGCGGCAACAAATGAAATCGAAATAATGTCCAGGCTCGCCAAAGTCCCGATCTGTCTAGATTTGAGGAATGATAATTGTGAAAGGATATAGGAGAATACTAAGATGCCCAGAAAGATCAGAGCGAGCGAATAGTGAGAGACTACAATCCCAAACGTGAACATCACGAGCAAAAGTACACCACTGCGAGTCCGCCTAATCCTCGGCAAGATCAACAGAAGGACTAGCATAACCAGTAACGTTTCCGCGACCATTTCTCGCCCAAGCTGCGTGATCTCCACGTATGAAGCTGGATAAGCCAGAAAGGCAAAGACAGAGAGAAAAGCCGCTTTAGGATTCAAGAACCTTCTGTAGATCTTGTATAGAAGTACTGGAACGATGGAGTAGAGTGCCGGGTAGATGATCTTGAATACCACTGTCCCGTTTAAACCAGACACTAGACTAACTGTGGACGGTAGCACAGTCACGCTCAGGGCCGTGTTGTACAGAAGGCTGATTTGCGGAATCCATACGCCTGACTGTTGAACTTGCTGAAACAATTGGAATTCTTGATTCATGTCATATCCGGAAATGTATGGGGACATCAGAGTTGTCGAGAATAAGAGTGATAGAGCGATAGCCTCCGTTAGCACGATGAAGAATCTATCCTCCGATTCACCTTGCGGTACAAAAAGTACCGCGAATGCGGAAGCGGCCGCGATGAGATAGACAAGAACAAGCAAATCTCGAGATCCATAGTAGCTACCAAAGGCGGCTGCGACGGGAAGGACGACAATGGCGCCCAGTACCCAGGCTCTATGAGAATCCTGTTGGTGACTCACTGCCTACCAGCCGCATCTATGTTTGCAGTGCGTAATGCCCATTTAAAACCCATACGACAGAGCCCAATGCTTTTTCAGTCTTTTGCAGTATCAATGTCGCGCTAAACATTCGGACTCTTGTACGATGTCTTATGTCGTCTACCGTTCGGAGCATAGTATATGCATGCGGAATGTTAATCGTACGTCAGTTGTATCCTAGTGCTTGCAGTCTCTCGGTCAGAATTTTATCTTCCTTTTCATCAAAAACAGTTTTGTCAGCTTCATCGCCAGCAGGGGCATGTAATTGATTCTTCCAAGTCTGAAGACGATCGTTAAGGCTGTCGTACTGTTCAGCATTTTCGACTCTGTCGATGGGCATGTCCTCGTTTTTAGTCGAATACAATGTTCCCAGACTTGTGCCAGATTCGACATACTTGAAACTCTTATCTCTCACGAATCTTGTCGAATCCTTGATGTCTTGATCCCCAAGTCGAGCGCCGTATTCCTCTAAGATAGAAAGTTCTCGACGCGAGGGGAAGTATTCGCCGTATACATAGTCTTCTGCGTCACCAGGATGCTGAGCTTCATTAAGAAGGGAAGGATCCGTTCTAAGGTAGTCTCCGACACCCGAGCCAAGTACCACATCGACTATAGTGTGGAAGATTCTCCTAATCTCCACTTGTCTTGAGACGGTTGTGTTCGTCGGGAACTTCTTAGGATACCTGATGATTAGAGGCACTCGAAGTAAACTATCGTGCACGCTCAAATCGTGACCGAGTAATCCGTGATCCCCAATGTTTTCGCCGTGATCTGCCGTGATGATTATGAGTGTTTTGTCGATGATTTGGTGATTTCTCATAAAATTGAAAAGTTCTCCGAGTTGCTCATCCATAAACTGAACGCATTCGTTATACTCTTGTCGAAGCTTTGCAAACTCTTGTTCAGTAAATTCATTCTTTGTTGCTAGCTGCTTTAGCTGTCTCTGTATAGGGGCAGGTACAGTATGTGAACGCGCACGTCTCACCGTTTCTAATAAGCGTCTCAGAGATCTTTTGGAAGGAACTCCGTCTTCGTACGGGAAATGAGCATTCAACAAATTAACAAACATGAATAGAGGTTTTTCATCTTTCTCGTGAGATTTTTTCAAAGTCTTCTTAATCAGAGAGATCGAAAGCTCGGTCAAGTGCCTGTTTAGTAGGAAAGTGCTGTAAATATTCAGCAATGTTTTCAGACCATGAACATTGCATAATCTACGATGTACCGACGTCGCAATGATTTCGTCCGTACCGTAGAATGTGCTAAAACCTCTGTCTAATCCGGTTGTCTTCCCAATACTAACAACCGAATCATTTTGACATACAGCCACTGTCTCATAGCCGGCATCGGAGAGAATTTCAGCAAGAGTCTTGACGTCAGGCCTGATTCTTCTGCGCTCGAGGCTCACTGCCCCATGTTCAGATGAATACAAACCTGTAAACATTGATCCATGTGAAGGCAGAGTCCATGGCGCTACAGTCGTGGCGTTCGAAAAAATCGTGGAATCCATCGAAAATGAATCAATGCTTGGTGTAGTATTCTCGCGGTTGGTCGTTGGAGGCAATCTATCGGCTCTAACGCAATCGAGAACGATGAGCAATACGTTAGGTCTGTCCAACTACTCTCGCCTACAGGCTCTCGAGAACAAATGCAGAGACAGATCGTAACATTTCAGACACTTTTCGTTTTGTGACGTGGGACATGGTCTGTAAGATATATACATTCATGCCCTGAAGGTATGCCAGCAACAGTACTGTGGCATACCATGAGAACAACTTGAGTAAACAGTGCTATTGAATAAACACAATTATTTGACCGATGAGGCGATTTGTCTGGTATATGATTTTGTCCAGATAGTCATAATGACGTGCCACTCTTGAAAAGCTTAATTTCAATCAGAACCTGAGAGCCGTAGAGTTCTAGTGGATTCCAAAATGAAACTCGCAGTGGTGGGTTGCGGTGCAGTAACACAGCAATATTTGATTCCCGCCCTTGCCATGGTCCCAGAATGTAGTATCGAGTGGTTTGTCGATACGAACCTATCCGGCGCTAGACAAGCATGCAGAGGATATGGTTCTGGAAACGTCTCCGAAAGCTACAAAGACGTCATAAGTAAAGTCGACGGCGCAATAGTGGCTGTACCAAATTTCTTACATCCCAAGGTTTCAATCGACTTTCTCAAGGCGGGGAAGGACGTTCTGTGTGAGAAACCTATTGCAACAAACACTAACGAAGCACTCGAGATGATAGTGGCGAGCCGACAATCTGGCGCGCGTCTGTCAATTAATCTAATCCGACGATTGTTCTACAGCTATCAACTAACAAAAATCATTTTGAAGGAACAAGTTCAACACGTCAAATCTATTACTTATGAAGAGGGGCACTCGTCCAATTGGCCATTTAGCAGTCAATATGCCCTCCAGAGAGAGAAATCAGGCGGCGGAGTACTCATGGATTGGGGTACCCATTCGCTTGACTTGCTCTATTGGTTTTTTGGCGGAAGATGGAAACTAATCAGTTATCGGGACGACGGACTCGGACGCATCGAGTCAAATTGCATATTGGATTTCATAATAGAGACTGGAAGTAATGAGATTCCAGCACATATTGAGCTGAGCCAAACACGAAACTTGAGTAATAAATTGGTCATAGCGGGTGACACAACCAAGTTAGAGGTGAGTAATTACGACCTCACCGGAGTCAAGTTGACAGTTGCAGGTCACGAAGCGCGAATCGGAAAGACTGAGCATCGCTCATACAAGTCCCATTTTTCAGACCAAGTGAAAAATTTCGTCAGACGATCACCTAACTGTGCCGACGGAGAAGAGGCGCTTAAGAGTTTAAGCTTCATCGAAGAATGCTATAAACAAAATCAAGGGTTATCTTACCCGTGGGAACATTCGAAAGGAACACACGACTTTCAGATTCCCAACAAAGTTGTGGTGATTGGTGCCTCCGGGTTTCTTGGTAGCCGTCTGGTGGAACGATTGGCGCTTGAAACGAATACCGATGTCAGAGCTGCGATTCATACCCCCTCGCGAGGCCTTAGACTTGCGAGGCTACCTGTCGAGTTCGTTTCTTGCGATCTACTGGATCGAGAACTTGTCCGTAAAGCAGTGAAAAATCGTGATATCGTTGTAAACTGTGCTAAAGGCAGAGTAAATCAACACAATACGCCGAAGAAAGTCCTGGAGATAGACGTTGAGGGGACGCGAAACATTCTCGAAGCAGCGCAAGAAGAAAAAGTGAAGAAACTTATTCACATAAGCAGCGCTGCAGTTTACGGATTCAGTAACAAGGATAGACAGATTGACGAGACTTTTCCATTCCAATCTAAACGTAATTTGTACGTCAAATCTAAAATCGAATCCGAGAATGTCGTCACTGAATATTCGAAACGTATTCCAACAGTGATTCTTAGGCCTACGCTGATATACGGACCGTATTCCGAAGATTGGGCCGTCGAGGTATTGAAAAGAATAGAGGAACGTAAAGTGAGTTTGGGCAGTAAGGACGGCATAGCCAATCTGATTTATGTGGACGACGTGATCGACGCAATCTCACTAGCGATGACTCAGGATAGTGCAAACGGTAAGGCTTTCATCATAAATAACGACGAAGAAAAAGTGACTTGGGCAAACTACGTAACTGCGTTCTCCGACATAACGGGAATCCCTCCGACTGCACTTGGCGAAAAT
>DASQZS010000188.1:0-10299 GCA_035638535.1 Candidatus Acidiferrum sp. | reverse complement strand
ACATAATCGTAGAAAGAAGATTCGAGCTCTCTGCCTGGATGGCCTATGAAGTCGGAAAAAATCGTGGCGAATCATTAGCAGAGGTCAACGAAGCTGCGGAGTTGATCCGATACTACTGTGATCAAATGTTCTTGAACAATGGATTTGTCCGCAAGATGAACTCCCCAGCCCCTCACCAGGAAACCATGACGGTGCTTCGACCATACGGTGTTTGGGCGGTCATTGCACCATGGAACTTTCCGCTCGCACTTTCAACAGGTATGACCGCCGGAGCGCTGGTAGCCGGAAATACTGTCGTTTTTAAGCCATCTAGTGAATCTTCCGTCTTAGGATATGAATTATCACGTGCTCTGGCAGATGCCGGGATTCCTCGTGGTGTCTTCAATTTTATTTCTGGACCAGGAAGCACGATCGGCGCGGAATTTCAAGAAAACCCGAATGTCGACGGATTGATCTTCACTGGTTCGAAAAAGGTAGGTATGCAACTCTACCACCAGTTCGCTAAAGACTATCCAAAACCTGTGATTACGGAAATGGGCGGGAAGAATCCGGCAATCGTTACCAGAAAAGCAGATCTCAACCAAGCCGCTGAAGGCATTATGAAAGCAGCCTTCGGATTCGGAGGTCAAAAGTGTAGCGCCTGCTCACGCATCTACGTTGACGCCGATGTAAAGGAGAAGCTTCTAGACAAACTGACGGAGTGTATCTTAAGGAAAGTAACGATTGGAAACCCAGTCGAGAAGGAAATTTTTCTCGGACCTCTCATAAACAGTGAAGCGGTTCAAACCTATACCAGCGCGGTTCAAGAAGCATACCATGACGGGGGAAGAATCATTCATGGAGGTCACGTTCTCACAGATGGGCCGTTCGAATACGGGAATTATGTTGAACCGGCTCTAATCGAAGAATTGCCGCCATCTCATCGATTATTCAGAGACGAACTATTTGTGCCGCTTCTCGTAGTGGCTGGCGTGAACACATTAGATGAAGCGCTCGCATTAGCCAACAGATCGGAGTACGGCCTTTGTGCAGGCATCTATTCAAAAGATCGAAATGAAATAAAGCAATTTCTTGATCAAATTCAGGCTGGTGTGGCTTACGTTAATCGGAGTGCTGGTGCTACAACAGGGGCGTGGCCTGGAGTGAATTCATTTGGCGGATGGAGAGCAAGTGGATCAACTGGAAAAAACGCTCTCGGACCATACTACGTGCAGCAGTTTATGCGGGAGCAGTCACGCTGGACGGTTAACTCTTAACTTCGATCGAATTTGAGGATTAGCCTAGAACCGCCTTATGGAGATGAGGTCACTCGGATCGGTTCAATTCTGAGTATGATGCGTTGTTCGCCCGGTTGACGGTTTTGATATTTGTCTGAGCCGGTGTATTTCTTCGCCAGCTTATCTATGTGCGCGTCAGCCCCTTGTTTTGTTTGTTCCTTGACTATCCCATTGATAGTCGTTCTTTCGTAAGGGTTGTTTTGATCTACGATTGAAATTGATACCCGTGGATCTTTCGTCACATTTCTTTGTTTAACGCGTCCCACGGCGGTATTGATGAGAATTATGTCGCCGTCATGATCGACCCAAACTGGAGCGACGTGGGGCGAGCCGTCGGCTAATACAGTTGCCAGGTGAGCGAAATTCTTTCCTTCGATGAGGCTGATTGCTTTCGGTGTTAGTTTAGTTGTCAACGATCTTCACGTTAATGTCGCTTATCTGTTCGTGTTACATCATTCCAGGCATTCCGCCTGGCATGCCACCCATTCCTCCCATTCCGCCCGGTGGCATGGCTGGGCCCTCTTTGGAACCCTTCGATGATACGACGTCATCGATTCTAAGTAGCATGTTCGCTGCCTCTGTTGCTGATTTGATGACTTGCTGCTTGACTCGTAAGGGTTCAATTACGTTTTCTTTGAGCATGTCTACGATCTTACCTGTTCTGACTTGGACTCCGAACCATTTGTTTTGCGGGTCAGAATGTTTCGATCGGATTTCTACCATTATGTCGATTGGATCGAGTCCAGCGTTCTCTGCGATTGTTAACGGGATTGCTTCTAGCGCTTCCGCGTAAGCTTCGATGGCTAATTGTTCGCGCCCTCCAACTTTTACGGCGAAGTCGCGAAGTTGTTTAGCGGTTTCGGCTTCGGGTGCTCCTCCGCCTGCGACTATCCTGTGATCTTCAACTGCGTTTCTGACTACGCAGAGGGCGTCGTGGAAGGAGCGTTCGGCTTCGTCGACGACATGATCAGATCCTCCTCGGAGAACTACTGTAACTGCTTTGGGGTCTTTCGCGTCACGAACATAGACCAATTTATCGTCACCGATTTTCACTTCTTCAACTAGCTTTGCATCGCCGAGTGCATCTGGGCTTATGTCTTTGGTGCTGGCAAGAATGTTACCGCCTGTGGCTTTGGAGAGTTTCTCCATATCGCCGCTGCTAACATTCTTGATGGCCATGATGTTCTTTCTTGCGAGGAAATGTAACGCTAAGTCGTCGATGCTTTTTTCGCAGAAGATAACATTAGCTCCACTTTCACTAACCTTGTTAGTCATCTCTCGAAGCATTGTCTCTTCTTCGTCGAGGAAGAGCTTCATTTGGTCAGGTGAGTTGATGTTTATTTTAGCGTCAAACTCGGTTTTCTCAATCTCAAGTTTAGCGTTCAGCAATGCGATCTTAGCATTTTTTACCTGTTTTGGCATCTGGGGGTGTGAGATCTCCTTGTCGACTACGATCCCTCTGATAAGTTCGCTCTCCTCCATGCTCTCACCCTTCTTCTTGACTACCTTAATTCGGTCAATGTCCGCAGTAACTTTACCATCACGTTCTTCGGCAATTTGTCTCACCGCTTTCACGGCCAAACTGGCGAAGTATTCTTTCGATTCGGAAAGGGATTTTGTTGCCATCGACGTCATCGCAACCTGCGTAAGCATCTTGTCATCGTCAGGTTGAATTTCGATAGACAGGTTCCGCAATATCTCTAGAGCCTTCTCCGAGGCCTTCTTGTATCCTTCAACTATGACTGTTGGGTGTACTTCTTGATCAAGAAGTCTTTCAGCTTTGGTGAGAAGTTCACCAGCTAGGACAACCGCGGTAGTCGTTCCGTCACCGACCTCGTTGTCCTGACTCTTCGCTACCTCTACCAGCATCTTAGCAGCTGGGTGTTGAACGTCAAGTTCCTTCATTATGGTGGCCCCGTCGTTGGTTATAACGACGTCACTGAGACCGCTTATCAACATCTTATCCATACCCTGCGGGCCGAGAGTTGTGCGGATAGTTTCGGTAATTACCTTGGCAGCAAGTATGTTATTTCGCTGCGCGTCTCGTCCACGGGTTCGGGTTGCTCCTTCTTTGAGGATGAGTACTGGAACAGATCCTTCAGACAAATTTGAAACTCCGAGCGTAGCATTGGAATCGTTATAGATAAGCTTGTTTTCCTGACAACACGGCAATAGACTCAAAATTCAAAGTTTACTCGGACTGCCCGAAAGACTTTAACATTCATAATGAGGGTTGAAGTCCCTCCTGTAATAAGTGCGGATGGAATCTATGACAAGCGAGAACCAAAGTAAATCAAATCGAGCTAAGACCCAATCTATTGCCTTTATCCTTCTCGCCGTCATTTTCATCGCCATCGCAGGAGCAGCATTGGTAACCGTGAGTAGTACCTTTCAATGGAAATCCTCCGACTTTACAGCCTTGCCGACCGACTCTCTCTCTACAACGGGAACCGCCGTAACGTTTGTCAACGTTCAACCCATAACTCACAGCAAACATGCGGTTGCTGTGGGCGTTCAAGGTTATCTACAGACTGGCTCGGGAAGTCCGGTCGCAGGAGCGCAGGTCTACTTAACATATTACTTTGAAGGCGCGTATCGGACACAAGTTGCAACTACGGACCAAAATGGGTACTTCCAAGCCACTTTCCCTATGAACTGGACGGGATGGCTTCCGCTTACCGTTACCTACTTTGGCGACTCTCAATATAGAGGGTCGACGAGAGTAGTAAGTGTCGCAGGAGAAAATCTAGCGATCAACCCAGCAGCTGCCTTCTGATTTAGCAGAAAGCTATCCTTCTGTACGACTGTTCTCTTGCTCGTTCGGCGAGTGTATTGCCGCTCGATTTGAGCTACGCCTCACTATCGGAACTGAATGAAGCAGCCATAAAATGTGAGCTTTGCCCACGACTCAGAAAATATTGTCAAAAAATTGCCAAAGAAAAACGCAGACAATTCCAAGATTGGACGTATTCTGGTAAGCCGCTGCCAGGGTTCGGCGATCCGAAAGCACGTCTCTTAATCCTAGGCTTGGCCCCAGCGGCGCATGGTGGTAATCGTACAGGCCGAATGTTTACTGGCGACGGATCCGCTCGTTTCCTGATGGCGGCTCTGTATCGGTTTGGTTTTGCCAATCAACCCATTTCCGAAAAGATTGATGATGGATTAATTTTAAGTGACGCCTACATGACCGCGATAGTTCGATGCGCCCCACCCAAGAACAAGCCGAGTCATAGAGAAATTGAAACATGTCGACGCTACTGGACTAACGAATTGGAGTTACTCCCAAACCTACGCGTGATCCTAGCGTTGGGCCGACTTGCCTTCGATACCTACGTCCAATTTCTTAGAACGCAAGATATCAAGACCTCCAGTTATCGTTTTGGACACGCATCACTCTTCAAGCTGCCTAATCCATATCCGGCCTTGTGCGCGTCGTATCATCCGAGTAGACAAAATACTCAAACAGGAAAGTTAACAGTGAAAATGTTTGATAACGTCTTCCAAGAAATACGAGAATATTTGACCAAGTAGCATTTCGAATGTCCTATATGTGGAATCTGACTTATTCAAAGTCGATTTACAATGGAAACGCCTCGAAATCCGAGCTTAGTTTACTGTAATCAATGTGGGTCACCCAACCCAGCAGAAAACAAGTATTGCTATGAATGTGGTACGTCGCTGAATACTATTACCTGTTCCTTCTGCAGTACCATAAACCCTTACCATGCCTCCTTCTGTGGTAGTTGTGGAAGAAAGTTAGGCCATAAACGCTAGTTAGTCTCGAGTGTGAGTTGCCCGTTTCAGAGTCTTGGCGAGGTTCTTCAATTGTTTCGTGGTTCGGGATAGATTCCTTCCGTTATTCTCGATTATGTTTACGAAGGCGCTTCCAACTATTACCCCGTCTGCGCCAGCGTTCATAATCTGACTCACGTGGACAGGTTTGGAGATCCCAAAACCGACCGCTAGCGGAATTGAATTCGCAACTTCGTGGCTATACCTCTGAATCATTGTTAACGTACTTTTTGCCATTGTCGTTCTCGCGCCGGTTACTCCATAGAGCGAGACAAGGTAAAGAAAGCCTGAGGTCACGTTCAGAATCCGCTTTAACCTATCAGGGCCGGTCGAAGGGGTAGCGAGGAAAATTGTCTCCATGTTTGAAGCTGTACATTCCTTCTTGTAGTCATCAGATTCTTCAAGTGCAAGATCGGGGATTATCATTCCGGAAATTCCGGCTTTCCGTGCGACGCGGAGGAATTTCGGCAGTCCTATTCTGAAGACGAGATTGTAGGATGTCATGATGATGAGAGGTATGTCGTGTCGTTCACGTATCGTTTCAGCAATCTCTAGCACGTCAATTGGTCTGCAGCCGCTTTCGAGTGACCTGGTCATTGCTCTCTGGATTGTTGGGCCGTCCGCGATGGGGTCTGAGAAGGGGATTCCAAGTTCTACAATGTCAGCTCCACCTTCGATCAATGCCTCTACTAGGAGAGGTGTATTCTTGGGGTGTGGGTCACCAGCAGTGATGTAAGCTATGAGAGCCCCTTCGTTTTTCGCTTTCAGGTTACTGAAAACGTCGGAGATATCCGTCAAATCTTGACACCTAGCCTTTCAGCTACAACGTTGACATCCTTGTCTCCACGACCCGAGAGGTTGACGACAACTATCTTGTCAGGAGACATCTTCGACGCCAGTCTTACTGTCTGGTAGACGGCATGTGACGATTCGAGAGCAGGGATTATCCCTTCATGTTTGCTGAGATCCATGAATGCCTCTAATGCCTGCTTATCTGTAACGGCGGAGTACTGTGCTCGACCAGTTGATTTCAAATACGCATGTTCGGGTCCGACGCCTGGATAATCTAGACCGGCCGAGACGCTGTGAGTTTGTGCGATTTGTCCATCGTGGTCCTGTAGAACGTAGGTAAGCATTCCGTGAAACACTCCTTCTTGTCCTGCGCATAGCGTGGCGGCGTGTTTGCCTGAAGATAATCCGAGTCCTCCGGCTTCCACGCCGTATAGCGACACTTTTCGGTCTTCTAGGAATGGGTAGAATGCGCCCATGGAGTTGCTTCCGCCACCGACACAGGCGACAATCGCGTTCGGTAATCTCCCTTCCTTTTGCAATACTTGTTCTTTGATTTCGTGGCCTATGACACTTTGGAAATCTCTCACGATTGTTGGGTACGGATGAGGGCCAACTACAGATCCGATCAAATAATATGTGCTGTGTACATTCGTTACCCAATCTCGAAATGCTTCATTGATTGCGTCCTTCAGCGTTTTGGATCCTGTTTCGACCGAGTGAACTTTCGCTCCGAGTAGATCCATGCGAAAGACATTGAGTTTCTGCCTCTCGACATCCTCTGAACCCATGTACACTTCACATTTCAATCCCAGGGCTGCACAGGCCATTGCGCTTGCGACTCCGTGTTGTCCTGCGCCTGTTTCCGCGATTATACGTTGTTTTCCCATTCTCTTGGCGAGTAAGGCCTGACCAATAGTGTTGTTAATTTTATGCGCTCCACCGTGAGCGAGATCTTCGCGTTTTATGTAGATTTTAGCCCCACCCGCCTTCTTTGAGAGATTAGAAGCGTAGTAGAGCGGGGTCGGTCGACCAACGAACTCTTTCAGCAGATATGCGAGTTGATTTTTGAATTCGTTGTCGTTCTTGAGGATTTGATATTCGTTTTCGAGATCAATTAGTGCGCTCATCAAGGTTTCAGGAACATATCGGCCGCCATACTTGCCAAATTTTCCTTGGATTGATTTGGTTGTAGAAGTCAATTATGGATCTCCTTAGCGTTCATTATGAATTCCTTCATTTTCGTGTGGTCTTTTACTCCCTTTGTTTTTTCTACTCCTCCGGAAACATCTACTGCGTACGGTCTGACTTTTCGTATTGCAGATTGCACGTTTGTTGGAGTCAATCCCCCGGCGAGTATTAGTGGGTGCGGGTAAATTGTATCACGGATTTGTGATGTGAGTGCCCAGTCGTGAGTGTTCCCTGTTCCGCCCATGCCAGTGTTGCTTGGTGAGTCGGCTATGATGGCGTCGGAATATTTGCTTAGGCGTTTCGCATAGGCGGCTGATTTTCCTTCAATCTGTGCGGTGAGAATTAGCTGCAGATGAGGGTTGTGGTTACGCAGGTTTTTCACGATGGTTTTGTTGTGATTATGCAGTTGGAGTGCGTCCGGTCGTAGGTTGTCAGATATCTTTCGCAATGTTTTCAGATCCATTGAAGATGTTACTGCAACTTTCATGTTGAATACGGGAACTTGTTTCATTAGCTTCTTGGCTCTGTTAATCGTGAGATTTCTAGGAGAGGAGGGTGTTCCTACCACGAATCCGAGAGCGTCAGCGCCATATTGTATTGCTGCTTCTACGTCACGTGAACGTGTTATTCCGCAAATTTTCACGCGCATCATATTCTTCCTCATGCTAGGACAAACTCGCGAACCTTGCTCTCTGGATTTTCAGAGAGCATGATTGATGAGCCGATTAAGAATCCGTCGACAGACGATTTGATTCTGCGTATGTCGTCGGCTGTCTCGAAGCCGCTTTCGCTAATTACTGTCTTCTGGGTTGATTTTGAGTTAGTCAATATTCTTGCTGTCGTGTCTAGATCAATTTTTAGTGTCCTGAGATTTCGGTTGTTCACACCTATAATTTCAGCCGAGCTGGAAAGAGCGTCTTGAAATTCATTTTCGTTATGAACCTCGAGAAGTACTTCTAGTTGCAGTTCATGTGCGGCTTTCATAAGTTGGTTTAACGATGATTGCGGCCTAATTTCTGAGAATATTGAGTGTATGAGCAGAATGCAGTCAGCTCCGCCGTTTCTCGCCGTTGTAATTTGTTTGTTGTCGATGATTATGTCTTTCATTAGTATTGGAAGATTGGTTCTAGATCGGACGCGGAGTAGATTTGCCAAGCTTCCTCCGAAATTGTCTGGTTCAGTCAGGATGGATAGTCCTATTGCTCCGCCCTGTTGGAGTTTCAGTGCTGCATCAGCCGCATCGATTTCGGGTTTAAGTGGGCCTAGAGCTGGAGAGATGGGTTTGATTTCCGCTATTATCGCGTTGCGTGGAGCGTTTTTGATTTGGCGAGAAAGACTGATAGGTTTGTGCTCGGTGGTTTCATTGAGATCGTAGTATCCTTCTCGAATTCTCTTCTCTGCACCGTCGACGAGTTTGTTAAGGAAGTTTTCCATTCTCTTCCTCTATCCTTTCGAGTTTCGCTTCGTCGCCGTTGGTGAATTTGACGAGCTGTCTCAATTTTTCATTTGCTTTGCCGCTCATGATAGATTGACGGGCAATTTCTACTGCTGAAGGTAAATCGTCAGCTAGTCCACCGACTGTTATGGCTGCCGCCGCGTTTGCAAGAACCATCTGGAGTCTGCTTGAGGTTTGTGGCTCCGTTGCGCTGATAATCTTGACGAGAAGTTTGGCGCTTTCAGGTACGTCGAGTGCACCTATTTGGTCAGGACGAGATACGTCTAGGTTCAGGTTTCGAGGACTGATCTCTTGTGTAGAGATCTTTCCGTCTCTTAACCATGCGATTTTTGTTTTGCCAATGATAGATATTTCATCCAAGCCATCTAATCCGTGCACTACGATAGCTTCTTGAAGTTGGAGTTTCTGGAGTACGGCTGCGATAGGTTCCACGAGATTTGGATCATAGACTCCTAGCACTTGCGAGTTTGCGTTTGCAGGATTGGCTAGTGGACCGAGTATGTTGAAAACTGTTCGAATACCAATTTCCTTCCGGGGCATTATCGCGTTTTTCATTGCGGGGTGAAATGCCGGTGCGAACATGAATCCTATTCCGACTTGCTCTATCGCTTTTTGGATCGTCGCAGGTTGTGCGTTTAAGTTAACTCCGACCGCCTCGAGAACGTCGGCACTGCCACACTTGCTTGTGACGGAACGGTTTCCATGTTTCGCTATCGGTACTCCCGCGCCTGAAGCAACTATAGCGGCAATTGTGCTAACGTTGAAGGTTTTCATTACATCGCCGCCAGTACCGCAGGTGTCGACGATTCTTCCTTGCACTTGGGGTTTGATGCGGATTGCGTGTTCCCTCATTACTAACGCAAAGGCAGTGATTTCATCAACTTTCTCTCCTTTCATTCTAAGCGCAGTGAGGAAGGATCCGATTTGTGCTGGCGTAGCTTCCCCTGTTATTATTTCGCGCATTGCTTGTTGCGCTAAATCGAACGGCAGATCCTTATGAACGGCAAGTAGTTGGATGGCTTCTCTAATCATCTTAGGATTCCTTCAGAAAGTTCTTGATGATCTTCAAACCTTCAGAGGTCAGGATTGATTCAGGATGGAATTGGACCCCATAGATGGGATATTCTCGATGAGCGAATCCCATTATTTCGTTGTCATCTAATGATCGGGCATTTTCTTCAAGGCACTTCGGAAAATCGGTACGTGAACATACTAGCGAATGATACCTTGTAGCCGTTAGTGGGTTGCTGACGCCTTTGTATATTCCGTCCGTGTCGTGCTCTATTAGACTAGTTTTTCCATGCATGAGTCGTTTTGCGGGCACGATTGATCCACCGAAGGCGTAGGCTATGCCTTGATGTCCAAGGCAGACGCCTAGTGTGGGAATTTCAGGACTCACCTTTCTTATTACATCTAAACAGACACCGAAAAACTTGGGATCGTCCGGTCTTCCCGGTCCAGGTGATATAATTATCCTGTGCGGTTTTAACTGCTTTACTTGTTCTAACGCGATTTCATTGTTCCTGTAAACGACTGGTTCGGCTCCTAGTTTGCCGACGTATTGGGCTAGGTTGTAGACGAATGAATCGAAGTTATCTATTATCAGAACTTTCATTTTATCTACTCCTTATCCGTAACGCGCGAAGTAGCGCTCGTGCTTTATGTTCTGTCTCGAACCATTCTCGACGCGGTTTTGAATCGGCTACTAGGCCCGCACCGGCCTGTATGTAGGCACGATTCTGGTTAGCCACAAGCGTGCGTATGGTGATAGCGAAGTCGGCGTTGCCATTATAT
>DASQZS010000187.1:0-4598 GCA_035638535.1 Candidatus Acidiferrum sp. | reverse complement strand
TCTGTCAACTTCACAGATCCGGGCAACTCTTATTTTTAGGGTGTTGTGCACGAATTTTCTAGTCCGGATGAGGCTGTGTTAACGGTGTTAATGGTTTTAGTTAACGGTGTCCCACTTAAATATGCCATATGTCATGATGTTTTGGGTGTGATGCACATATGGCCAGCTTCCCGGAGATGCTGTTCTTCTCTGCCATTATGGGACTGTCCATTTTCATTTCACTTCCCATCGTGCTTCGAAGCAAGATGGATGTACGCTATACGATTCTTTTGAACGCCGTCGCGATAGGGATACTGGTCTTCTTGTTAGGTGATATTTTTTCGAATGTTGCTCCGGTGTTGAGTAATGGTTCCCTGTATGGCTATGGAACATCTCTACTCAACGATCTCCTCTTCGCCGCGTCTTTTGCTGGTGGATTTCTTGTGTTATATTTCTTCGAAGCCCGCTCCAAGAGCGGCCTGACCCCGACGTTGACGGCTCTAATAATTGCACTTGGGATTGGATTCCAGAATCTTACCGAAGGCCTCGTCTTCGGTGCTTTGGGGGTGACTTTTGGTTTTGCCTCCGGCGCAGCTCTAGTTGTCTTGATTGGATTCCTGTTTCAGAACATCACGGAAGGGTTTCCTATCGCCTCACCGTTTCTCGGCAGAAACGACAGGAAGATTGGGGTCATGTTCACGCTGTTTCTAGTGGGAGGAATCCCTACAATTCTTGGGGGTGCTGTGGGGTTCTACTATAACCTACCATACTTCGCTATCTTATTCGATGGATTGGCGATCGGAAGCATACTCTACGTGCTAGTTCCAATGTTCAAGTCAATTTTCAGGCAATCAGTAACAATGCAGAAACTCGTTTACTTAGGACTCTTCCTAGGCTTCATCTTAGGCTTCATCGTCAACCTCATTTAACTTACTTACGCAGCCGAAGCACAGCGGCTGCATTCAAGAAACAGTAACAGGCGGATTGGTTGGTGCCCAGTTTACGCGAATGGGATGGTTGCCACGGCCAGTAGGCAGTAGCTCACTTGAGCTATGGGAGTACCACTAAAATCGTCGGTGCTGACGTTGATTTTGCCACCGGCGCAGTTGTTGATTGTACCATTATTCATTAGTTCTCCATTATCCAGGGTGATGCTGCTGCTCGATCCGTTCGTGATGGTCCCAGCATTATTTATGGCTCCATTAGAGAGGTAAAGCACGCTGTTAGGCCCATTGTTGATAGCGCCGCCTTGAGTATTGTTGAAGTCTCCATCTTCAATAGTGATGTTGCCCTGAGAACTGGCTATGGTGCCAGAATTTACGATGTCTCCTGTAGGCATATCGAGAACACAGGACTTGCAGTTTACTGTCGCACCATTCGCGATGGTAAGGCTGCCTACCGTTTGAACGCTACTAATCGTTACTGATCCAGAATTAATTTGAACATCATCCATATCGGTTGGCACACTTCCCGATGACCAATTTGTCGGATTCTCCCACGTGCCCGTGGCACCCTTCCAGGTCACGGTACCAGTATCAGTATCCGCATGAACCCGAGGAATCGATACCATTAACGGACCAACCAGTGCAAGCAGCAATACTAGAAGGGCTACTGATCTAATTCTCTCCAACAATCTGAACTCACGCTCATCGTGATGACTGAATATATATGACTTGTCAAGGGAGATCTGATCAGTGGGGAGAACTCGAACTATTTTTGTGTGGGTGGTATTAACTGTGTTAATACAAATCTAGTCTTTCGCTCCGCATTCCGGACAGAACTTATCTTGTGGCCCCATGGCAGCGCCACATGATGCGCAAAATATGCCTGCTGGCGTTGACTCTCGCTTTGTTTTTGATTCATCGGTATGTTGAGGTCGCGTTCCACGTTTCTGTCGCATTACGGCAAACGCGATTACAACCGCCACGATTACTATGCCGGCTGCCGCTCCTAAGAAAGTGAAGTTGCCACCGCTACCAGGCATACTGCTGGCTGTGGTCATGCTTTCGGTTGACAACTGATATGCCTGGTTGGCCGCATCTCCCGCTGCGACATAGCTGCCGTTGTTGAATAGTCCTATCGATTCGTTAAGAAGCTGTTCCGCGTTGGCCGAAATGGTCGTACCGTTTGTCTGCAAATTCTGCACCTGAGCAATACTGTCATCAGCCGACCTGATTTGTGAACTGATAGAATTAACTTTTTGATCAAACGTAGTTGGATCTTGCATAGTATCCATGTAGGGGGTCGGATCCGCATGTTGCTGCCTCACCGCCGGCACGTTAACCAAGAAGAAGTAACATCCCTCACCCCAATTATCAGGGGGAGATTGAACACAATTATCGTAATTCTGCCAGTTATAAGATTCATCCGTTGTCGTGCCGTTTAGGTTAACTGCGTAAAGCCCATACTGCTGCGCTATTTTCTGGTCGAGATTAAATTCCTCCAAACCATAGTTCAGTGATTGCTGAAAGGTCGATGTTGATAGCATGGTCGTCTCGATGACAAGAATGTCATTAGGATCGACTGATCCGTCATGCGGACCATTGTTCCATTCTTGCACTGCAACATACACGTGCCCATTTACGAAGACAAAGTAAGTAGTGAATCCCGCTTCTTCGAGGATTGAGTCGAAGAGCAAAGTAGTCTCGATGCAGTTTCCAGCACTGTCGCTAAGAGTTTGAACCGGCAACCTAACTCTCTGAGCGTCGGTCGAAGTGAACGTTGTCTCCGTTGAAATGTAAGTTATATTGAGATTTTTGAGAACGTTGTAGATTGCTTGAAGTTGTTGAATGTCAACCTCATAGTCGCTAAAACCGGGAAAAGCACTGTAGACTTCAAGGGCTTTATCAGGCATCGCCCATGCTGCGGCGCTAAGTATCTTTTGAATTGGGTCAGCATGCGGTGTAGCCAAAACTACCGCTAGTTGCTCAGTAAGTTGCTGTTGCGCGATCATTTCCTGAAGAGTTGGATTGGCGCTATAAATCCACACATAATAGTTCAACGGAAGAATCTCAATGTTCTCCGACCAAATCGGAGCAAGTTGATTTCCACTGCTATCTGTTACTTTCACATAGACTGTAATTGGGGTGGGAGAAGAGATTTGAGCAATATTGTTGTTGAAGGTCGGATTCACTCCGATCCAGCCCACTTGACCGGGCTGGATTGTAAAAGACACAATCCCTGGTGAAGCATAACTGCCAACGTCAACTTCCACATTACCAGAAATTGGAGATTTGGAAGCACTAGCGTCCAGCTGTACACGAGCGAAATTGATTAAGTTCCAAGCCGGGTTCCCAAAAAGGTGGGCGTAGGCTGAAACGAACTCATTATTCGCGTCCAGAAACAATTTCACGTTATCAATAGCAATCTGTTGAGTTGACTGGGCAGATACCGGGTGTGGTGCTCGAGCCGCAATACTCAGACTTAACGAAAGAATCAGGAGAATGAACACGCGCAATCGAACAGGCGAAGCGAAAAGCAATACCGAATTTACCGAAGAGAGAGGAGATTCGGTAGGTATATAATACTTAGCAAAAACGAACTGAGTTACTGTCACGACTCGGAACAGGGTAGGCTTAATTACCAATACTCGATAACTTCACGCCAAGAAGAGTTGAGCACTGAATCTTTGCGCAGAGAAAAGATTTCCAAATCCAATTCTAGAAGAGGATTCTTGCGGTGGGCGATAGTTTCCGCGATTATGGCAACGCTTCTACCATTTTCAGACGGCTTGACAAAGGTAGCCGGTCTAGCGAAGAATGAAGAGAAACCTAACAAAATTCCGCGAGATTCGACTAACGAAGTCAGTTCGGACCAATATCATCCGGAATGCTGCGTACCGATAGCATGTCCCAGCGGAGTCTGCTACAATGGAGCCTATCCAATAAACGGCTGTGCATATGGGGGCGGTTATACTCCCAGTCCCGGTTACTGTGCAGGTTCCGGAGGCGGCTATTCGGGCTGTAGTGGAGGCGGCTACTCCGGGTGTGAAGGAGGAGTATCCCCGAAACAGCGGACGGGTTGGAAACCGTCTTGGTCCGAAGACGGACGACCGCAATGAACGGATACAGTTTCATTCAAACACTCTCCAGATAGCGTGTGAATTGTGTCTTCGCCATCCGAGCCCTGGTCCTGGGCGGATGTTGGATTTGATACCGCCAAGAAACTTTGGTTCGTTCGCCTGAACAACCATAAAGGCATGGTTCAAATTTTCATTGCCAAGAATATCATCTTAAAGAATGGATATGGCGTACAGTACCAATGGCCGGACGAAGGTCCACGTGATGGCTGGCACGTTCGAGAGAGAATATATGCGAACGAAGTGAAAAGCATAGAATATGATTCGAACGGAAATCTTGTCGTGGACTCAGCTAGAGTTGAAGCTTTGGATGAGGAGATCCCTCAAAACTACTCTTACATTTGCTACGCATACTCCCTCAAGACTTCGAGAGGGTTCGTCGAGTTTTATGACGCGGACAACAAATTATTGAAGAAAATTAACGAAAAATGGATTATTGTAGAAGACTTAACCCGGAAAACGATCGGCGAATTTCCTCATATTCGAATCCGCGTGGAAAGAGAAGATATTAAAAAAATTCTCGTCACGAAATCCGCGACCA
>DASQZS010000186.1:0-3329 GCA_035638535.1 Candidatus Acidiferrum sp. | reverse complement strand
GAACTTGAATGGTTCGGTTGACTCCCACATTTGACGTATCAGTCTCGTCCCTTCGGTTAGTCGTTCCATTCTTTCTTCCCATTTCGGCCAGTTTCCGTTCCAGAAGGGTCGTTCGTTCAATGCTTCACCCGTTCCAACGCCCAGTTGGACTCGTCCAGGATACATGTTGTCTAATGTTGCGGCTGCTTGCGCGATAATGGCTGGGTGGTATCGAGCTCCCGTCGGAACGGTTACCCAAGGTCCAACCTTAATTCTACTCGTCTTTTCCAACGCAACACTCATCATGGACCAAGCAAAGGAAGATCTCTTCCCCGAGTGGTACCACGGGAAGATATGATCACCAAACCAGACCGTTCGAAAACCCAGCTTATCGGCGTAGACAGCAGCGTCAACGAAGACTTGGGGATCATAGTCGTTCTCGCCAAGGTTTACTGAAATTTCCATTTTTCCCATCGAAATTCACCATTCCTTAACCTGAAGTGAGTTGATAGCTCAATACTTTGTTCTCCTTGAGATTGACGATGCACCCTCGAAGAATTCCCTCACCGTACTCGCTGCCAGGATTGATGCACATGGTTCTTCCCACATTAACTACTCCTCGAGCTTCGTGAATATGACCGTGCAGGCCTAGAAGCGGTTTATATTTTTCAATTGTTTCGCGGACCGCGGCGCTACCTACACCCATTGTCATTGGTTGCCCGCCCTGGGTCACAATTTTGGGTGGGTCAAAGCTGTTATCCAACTGGTAGGCTGTATCGATGTTGGAATCCTTTGGAGGTGCGTGAAAGTTGAAAACGCAGTTTTCCATTTTTTCCACTTTCGCTGCTAGTCCGTCGATGATGTTTTTCAATTCTTCTTCGGTAACGTCGCGTGGACATTTCCATGGGGTGATATTGACCTCTCCGACGGTTACCATTTCATGATTATCATCTAATTTCACGACTTTATGTTCACAGTTTATCACGTAATTGGACTGATTCAACACTGATTCTATCTCAAAAATATCGTCGTTGCCTGCGCTCATCATGCACTTGATGCCCGAATCTCGATACTGTTCTTCCGCCATCTTCACCCATCTCTCAAGTCTCTCAAGCATAAGCCGCTTGAAAATATCATCAACTTTCTTCGGGTCTGATTGCATTTCTTTGTACGTGGCCTCATCCGTGCGATACGGATAGTATCCTGCGTTCGCTATGGTTTCTTCTAGTTTGGTTAATTCTGCTTCAGTGCTAGCGTTATGTTCTTGTCCGAACAATTTGCTTCTATGTACACCGTCTGCGCCTTTCACTAATGGGACTAACATTTTGCCGGTGATGTCGCCGCACATTAGGACGATATCGGCCTCATAGTATTTACCGGCTGTGAGTAATTTTCTGAAGGCGCGTTCACTACCGTGAGTATCTGTAACGAAGAATACTGTTGTGAATTTCTTTTCTTTCTTCTTTCCGAACAATGTTATTGGTCCTCGGTTCAGTCCTATCGCTATTCCGTAGCGATTGAAAGTTGCTAGTAAAGGCTGTGTACGGGTATCAGTTTTAGGCGGGCGGAACTTCTTTGAACGCTAGTTCGATCTTAATTCCTTGGTTCCGTCTATATTGTTTGATTAGTATGTAGTAGACAAATGGTACGATGTAAAGCATCGCTGCGAAGCCTAACGCCATATTGGTTCCGGGCCAGATTCCGTAGTTTGGATTTGTGAAGTAGAACAGAATTGCGGCGACATCCATCGCAAGTCCGGCTAAGGCGGTGATTGTAATTACTGGCATGCCTGCAACTTTGTATTTGCTGATAGGTGACTGCTCATAGAGTGCTTTCGCTTTCCATGGGAAGATTGCAGCGCCAACGAGTGATCCGGCGAATCCAATGAATTGAGCCATTAGAGCTAACTGAAGTACTCCGACAAGGTTTGGATAATCCGTCAGCACCACCGCAGCTATGGAGGAAAGAATCGTCATCAGGATGACTATGTTGTCTGGTGCGCCGCGCTTATTGACATGTCCAAACCAGCCTGGGTAGATGCGGTCGAATGATTGCGCGAGCACTATTCTGGATGCACCTAAGAATCCGTTGAATAGACTCTGTGCCATAGCTCCGGCGAATCCTAATCCTATGATGAGTCCGATGGGCACGTTCATTGTCACAACGGTGAACAATGCGTATGCGCCCCTGAAGTTGAAGTTCGGAATAGCGGTTGGAGCGAAGGTTGATAGATATCCAAGTGACTTAACGAAGTCGGATCCCATATAATCTGTTGCCCACGCGATTCCGATTACGAAGGTTACGAACTCGAGCAGTATGGCGCCGAACTGAGTTGCCCAAGCAATCTTAAGCGAATTAACCCCTTTGATCTCCCCTACTAGTTCCATGCCGAATGAAACGGCGGTCCAAAGGCCGTAGTAGAGCATAGCCAGACCCATAGTGTCGTACCAGTTGAATGGAGTGTCTGGATTGAATCCTAGACTCTTCGCTTGAGAAATGATCGTGTGATACCAGTCCGGATTAGCTCCGAAAATGTTTTGATATGAGTTGAAGTTGGAAATGAAGGTGGACTGTGGCACAACCATAAAGGATACCGCAATTATTGCAAGAGCTAGAATTCCGAATGTCATAATGAAGTAGTTTTGAAGGATCACGTAAGCTCGCATTCCTCTGAGCATTACGAAACAAGCTAACCAAAGCAGCACGATCGAAATTGCTGCTCCAACCCACGGATTCGCAATCGCTATTCCATCAGCTACGAGTGAAGGATTGTTGGTTGCATGCCCTACGAAGTCACACATTCCAGGGATAATTACAAGTGCTATCGTGTTTCCTGCCAAGTAATCCCAGAAGACTTGCCACCATACCATGCCAGCGTTAGTGATAACGAATCCAACAAGGCCGCTAACAAGACGACTTGAGAAAACGTAGTCGCCCCCACTTCGGGGCATTGCACTAATCAGTCCACCGTAAGCTACCCAACGGATAGCGAAGAGAACCACGAGAATGAGCATAGCGATATACACGTTCGCGCCAGGAAAAATCGCGGGTCCAGACATGAAATAGAATGTGACGCCATAGAGACCAGCTATGACCAAGTATCCATAGAACGCGGCGTCGCGCGCCGACATAGCTCTAACAACGCCAGAAGATCGTCGCAGGAAAACGCCTGATTCAGATGTCAAGTTTCCCTCTACAAACCCACAAGGTCCTCCTTGGCGTATTGATAATTAGTGGTGATAATTACCAATGTTGGAAATTACTGCCATCAAAATTGATAATTACTTCTAACGTAGCAGCAACATATTTTGCAGCTTGGATCGTACGAGTTCTATGTTGTCATTCTACTT
>DASQZS010000185.1:0-4200 GCA_035638535.1 Candidatus Acidiferrum sp. | reverse complement strand
TCGAGGATATGCGGAATCGGCCAAGTTTCGCCTCCGCTGACACTTATCTGGGCAGATGCCCCGCGATTGTACCATCCCGATCCAGAGGTCGAACCATATGTGCTCTCGACATCGATATAGTATTGCGTCATGTAAGATAATACGATCTTATGGGGGCCGTCCATGTAGATCGTAAGGGACACGTTCGACGTCGGTCGTCCGTTATCAACCCAGCCGATAAAACTCAAGCGTTCAACCGAGCTGACATTAACGTAGCTCGGTGCTGGTCCGATTTGAACATATGAATCCGCATCATACCATCCAGCATTTGTTGCGTTATAGGAGGAGACAACACTCGGCGGATCATACTCGATGTCGAGAAGATATTGCGCAATGAAGTGCGCAGTCACAACTTTCGGTCTATCCATCACCACGGTTCCATTAGCGAGTTGCCCGACATAATCACCGCTCCACGAACCGAACCTCAGCCTAGAATTACTGCTTGCAGCAACAGCGGGTGGAGCATAGAAATTCGCTGAGCTTCCATCATCATACCAGCCTGATCCAGTAAGAGCGGTAACATTCGGAGGATCGGATTGGAGGGTTAGCAGAAATTGTGTTTTCCAGATCGCTGACGCATTCTTTGGTCCATCCATAGTGATCGAGTTCGATGTCAAATTCGTGCCGGATGCATCGCCAGACCAACCAGTGAAGAGTAGGCGTATACCCTGCTGCTCATCGACTTCTCCGGCTTGCAATATGGGTTGTGCGCTGGAACCTGCATTGTACCAGCCTTCTCCTGAAATGGAACTATAAGCGGTCTGAACGCCAAGATAGAATTGTGTGGAATATGTGAACGTGTGATTGCCCGATCCCGAGAAAGCCCAAGACGGGTTACTATCATAATACCTCGTACCGTTTGCTCCGTTGCTTGTCGGCACAAACGGATCGAGTGAAATCGTATGCGTGAGACCTGAGCTTGAGAATGTGAAGTAACGAGTCTGCCCTGAGGACAAAGTGTCATTAGATGCGCCGTCAACATACAAACCCGCACCTAAACCACCGGGGAGCCCCTGACAGGTAACCGTCACCTCGTAAGAGAGCTGCGCGTTGACGTGAGACACGACCAGTATGAGGATAAGAGAAACATACATCGCTAAGATGGCAAGTTGTCTATGTCCCAAGCCCAGTCTACTCTAAGAGACGAGTGGAAATCGAGCCCTTAAGTATTTTACATATGAAGTACAACATCGCTAGCAGTCCAGAATTTGGGAGGAAATTGATCAAATGGTCTCCACTCCATATGCCAGAGGCCGGAATAGAGAGTACCAAGCCTTGCGGAAGCTTCGTGAAGACGGTTGGTTCTGCACACGCAGCGCAGCATCTCACGGGCCCGTTGACATCCTAGCTGGAAGACGCGGCGAGATTCTTATGATCCAGGTAAAGAGCGGAATAGCCAGAGCGTCTCCGGCCGAGAAGGAACTTCTGAAGGTATGGGGAAAGGCGTTTCGTGGGAAAGTTGAGATTTGGACGTTTAAAAAAGGCCAACCACTGGAGCGCGAAACCATTTACGAGCACGCTAAGAAGAGAAACGCTTAGCTCCGCGTTGCACTTAACTCACGTACAATATCGTCCACTACACTTTTCGGCAGTCCTCTACCATACATTCCGTCCGCCCGATAGGTTGGCTTTCCATTTTTGAATACTACGACGGTCGGGACGACTTCAATCTCGAATGTTTCCCACAACGGGTTGTCGTAACTTGTCAGATCGACAGACCCGTAAGGTAGCTGGTTCTTGCTCAACGTTGACTTGAAGATTGCAGTGAACGTTGAACAGAACGGGCACCAGCTCGCGGTGAACACGACTGCAAGCGGTTGATTGGTCTTCAACTCGCTGCCTTCGAAATCTGCAACACTTAGGTCCGTTTTCATTCCCGTCAAAGACGTCACCTCAACTGCGTTTTCAATGTATCTCTGAACCTTGCCCCAATTTGACTTGACGTGTGGGCGATGAACAATCGTCTGGCCTCATCACAGCAATTTACTTGGTGAATTCGTCTATTGTCTTTGCCTGCCGCTTTTCTAAGCTAGAGATTCTTACGCCAATTAGGCGAACTTTCTTCGTATGAGACCTAAACTCGGTGGTTAAGTGTAGGATTTCGTCGATTATCGAATCTTTGCTAGACGAAGAGAACCTAAGCGTCTTTGAGCGCGTGTACGTTTCAAAACCAATGAATCGAATTTTCAATGTAACCGTTTTGAAGAACATTTTCTCAGTAAGCAATCGTTCGTGAACTGATCCGCTCAAAACACGTAGCTCCTTCTCTATCAGATCCCAATCATCAGTGTCCTCTTCAAACGTGCGTTCGGTACCAATGGATTTGATTACATAGTTCTCTTGAATCTCCACCTGTTCCTCTGCGTTTGCTATAGCCCACAGCCAGACCGCGTTTTTCCCGAACTCTTCGTACAGTTTTGCGGTTGGATAGACGGCTAATTCACCTATCGTCTTGATTCCAAGCTCGTTAAGTTTCTGCTCCGTCTTTTTTCCAATTCCACTAATCTTTGAGACAGGTAATGGTGCAAGAAATTCTTTGACACGTGCCGGGTCAACGTAAGTTAACCCGTTAGGTTTCATCATGTCTGAAGCAATTTTTGCGACGGACTTATTCGGGGCTATGCCGATAGAGCAGGTTAAACGCTCGATTGTTTCTAACTCCAACTTGATTTGCTTAGCTAACTCAACAGATCCACCGTATCGGATGCAAGCTTGTGTAACGTCCATGTAGGCTTCGTCTATGCTCGCCTGCTCGAATTTGTCTGCGAATCTCTTGAGAAGTCCCATTACGTCTCCAGATACTTCGTCGTACAGTTCAAAATTCGGTCTAACGTAGATTGCATTCGGACACAGCTTGTAGGCGATTGAAATTGGTTGAGCTGATCGGACACCAAATTTTCGGGCTTCATACGAACAGGTAACTACAACTCCCCGTCCCTTCCCATCTTTTGGGTCAGCCCCTATGATCAGCGGTAGACCGCGATAAGATGGGTTTGACCGAATTTCAACGGACGCGTAGAATGCGTCAAGATCCACGTGGAAGATTACGCGCGTCAACTCGAGTTACACTCCTGAAAAATCGAACATCGTTCGTTGCGTCAAATCGCTCCCTAGATTTGACCAATCAAGTTCGAACAATCCCATTAAACGACGAAATTCGTTGACGGAACCTGGTCCGAATCCTGCGAAATGATTGTTGAAGAGCACGAACCGTTGCTTAACAGACCCTTCCACATCTACAAGATTCTTCTTCCACTGACTCATAGCCTCGGATTGGTCGCGTTGTATCTTTCCGAACTCAGTTAATTTTCGATCCCCGACGAAACGTAGGTAAACAAAGTCAGAAGTTATTGTGCTTGGAGTGGTTAGATATTGGTTGATCGACCACACCTGACATACATTCTTACTCTCGAGCAGCTTCTTCACCTCCGGAGTAAACCAGGAAGAGTGTCTAAACTCAATGGCGTATCTACAATCCCCTTTGAGACCGTCGAGGAAGCTGGACAGTTGGCTTGAATGGTTTTCGAATTTGAAGGACGGAGGTAACTGGATGACCAGAGGTCCAGCCTTCTCGCGGAGAAGGCTTATCGTTCGCGTGAAATAGTCCAAGTAACTTGCGACGTTATCCAAACGCATATCGTGAGTAATACGTTTCGGAAGCTTGGGAAAGAACAAGAAGTCCTTCGGAGTTGATTCATACCATTGCCTCACCATGGTTGTTGAGGGTACTCGATAGAAGGTTGAGTCAATTTCTACGCAGTTGAATATTTTGCCATACAGTTTGAGATACTCTGAAGGTTGAGCATTCTTCGGGTAGAAAGGACCTACCCAACCATCATACGACCAGCCACTGCATCCGACCCTAATGCTCATCCCCGCTCAAGGCAAGAAGGAAGATTGTGAAATAGAAGAATTTTGGGCGAGCTACCAGATTATATATTGACCATGTTTCTGAGAACCTAACCGGCAACTTTACTTCCTGCTGCAACCTCGAAGACTAGAAGTGGATGCCGTGGCTGAGACAGTTCATCATACCAGAAATGCCTCTGATGATGAATCGTCAAACTCATTCCGAAAGACTCTGCAAATTGCTACGTTGGGCGAAGACTCTGCCGGTGTACTCGCAGGAGTCAGAAATGCTCCCGTAAACAAACTCGTTCT
>DASQZS010000184.1:0-3489 GCA_035638535.1 Candidatus Acidiferrum sp. | reverse complement strand
TGAACAAGAATAACCGTTTACCCACCTGAATTCGTTCGATAATTAAGACTGGAACTCGCTTACGGAATCTGAAGAAATCTCTAAAGTTCAACGCTCACCAAGATAATGTGCGTCGCGTTACTTATTCGCTGCTACCGGAATCGACATATTACGCGGATCCCGGAGCAATTTTCAGGCTACTAATCTAAGATCTTAGCAGATTCTGGAACAATTTTTATTATTATTCTATTTCTATCATTCCACGGATAATCCTTATCAAGATACTTCCTCGATAAGCGGTTTATGTGATCCAGAGCGCCGTCTTTCGTCTGTTCGATAACCCTTCCTTTTATGAACAGATGTCTGTAGGGATTCTTCTGCTGAGTTATGCTGATGGTTACTCTCGGGTCTCTGGTAACATTCTTCTGTTTCAGCCTCCCTGGGACCGTGTTTATCAAAATTGTATCTCCGCTTCGGTCAATCCAAACGGGAGCAACATGAGGAGAACCGTCAGCCATCGAGGTTGCTAAATAAGCAAAATTCTTGCCTTCAAGTATCTCAATTGCTTCTTCATCAAATACCATTTCAAACGCGTCCGTACGTGTGGTGGATACTGAACCTCGACTTTAAGCCTGATGATCCACTATCGGTGCTTTCCTCTTAGACCGTCGTATCTTTGACTTTTGTATTTTCTGTCGTGTCAGGCAGGATAGATAGGTAATGTCAGATCTCCTATCGCTATTCCGTTTGAATAGGACAAGCTGAATGTGACAGAGTATGGAGTTGCAGTCTGCTCGCCGGTTCGCGGGAAATAGGCAACGGACATCTCATACAGTCCATCTCCTAAGGAACTGTAACTTCCAGAACTGAGAACAGTCCCTCCGTAAGTGATCACAATCGTCAATGAATAGTACCCTTGTGTCCCTTGCAGATAGGAAACTGTAATGTTTCCCAGATTTGAGCTTGCGCTTGTTAGTAATGACGTCTTGCTGTAAGAAGCATCAACGATTTCCATAGTTGGTGGTGATTGAGGCGGAGTCGTGATTCTAAAGCTGGCTCTCAGCGTTGGACTAAGGGGAAATGCAACAAAAGAGAATAAGACTACTAGAACGAGTACGACGAGTAGAGCGAGTGTTCGTAGACTCGGCATACCGACGCGTGGTTGCGACATTTGTAGTGCATTTACATGTAATCGGGCGAACTATAAGATCATTAACGATACTTATAGTGTCCTTCGAATATGTCTCTCGGTTTTTGCCCTTCTTCGTAATATTCGTCATCTATTGCTGGGATAGTGAGTGATGCATCGAAGTCGTATATTCCAGTCCATTTGAGGTCTATGATTCTTCTGATTCGACGCGCGATTTCGGGAACATGTATGCGTTCCACCACTGGTTCGAAGAATCCAACGATAATTAGTTTCTTAGCGTCGTTTTCTGGGATGCCTCGTGACATGAGGTAGAATGTTTCTTCGTCGTTGATCTGGGCGACAGACGCTGCATGTGTAGCCTTGACCTCGTTTGTTTCAATTTCAAGTCCAGGGATAGCGTCTGCTAATGCGTCTTTGCCTAGGATCATGCCGTGTTCTGCTAGGTAGGCGCGTGAGTTCTTAGCATTTTTTTCGATTCTTATCATGCCCTTGAAGAGGGCTCGAGCTTGGTCTTTCACTACACCTTTTGAGATGGCGTGTCCGGTCGTGTTTTCGCCTATGTGTGTTATATTTGAGACTGTGTCGAATCGTTGGGTGCCTGCGCCGAAGACTACTTCTATGTTTTCTGATGTCGCTCCTGAGCCTTTCATGACGCTTTCAAGTCTGGATCTGATGTATGCTCCGCCGAGGAGACCGGAGGACCAAATAATCTTGCTATCCTTCGCTCCTACGGATTTCTTGTTTGAGAAGATGTTTACGTTTGAAGCTAGGTTGTTTATTGATGCGTAAGTGACTTCCGCGCTTTCACGTAAGTGGACTTCGGATAGTCCGCTGTACATTGATTTCTTTGTTTGCCCGGTCAACTGTTTGGAGTGTAATTCTTCTATTACGGTGAATTTGCTTCGGTTGTCGGCGATTACGATGTTTTGTGAGAAGAGACCGCAGCCTTCTGCGTCTAGCATTGTGACGTGACGGAAAGGGACGATTATCTCTATGCCTTTGGGAACATATAGGTAGAAACCTGATGTGAATAGTGCGTTGTTGAGTGCACCAAACTTGTCATCTTCCGGTAGAATCGCTTTTTCGAGAAAGTGAGTTCTGAAGGATTCAGGATCGTTGCGTATGGCTGTTCCAATGTCTGTGAATATGACGCCTTCTTTCTTCAACGCCTCAGGTAGGACTGGACAGATTGTCTTAGGACCGAATTGGTATATTGTGAGGGCTGCTTTTGTTTCAAGTTTATTTCGGATTGCTTCGATCTCCGACGGTTTCGGTTCGGGTAGAACGGTGTTGATAGATTCGAGGTTTACTCCTGTTAGGTCAGCATATTTCGTGTAGAGGCTGGACAGCTCAACAGGAAGTTCTAGGAAGAGTTTCAGAGATTTAGCTCTGAATTCCTGCAGCCACGTCGGTTCTTGTCGGGCTTTTGAAAAGGTCTCGATACTTTCGTCAGTCGCTTGTGTTACCATTAGCTCTGACATTGACGATGAGTCCGGGATGGGTTAAGCGTTGAAGAGTTGCCTAGTTTTTTCTAGCCGACTGATCCGGCCATTTCCATTTGGATTAGCCGGTTTAGTTCAATGGCGTATTCCATCGGTAGTTCTTTGGTGAAGGGTTCCATGAATCCCATTACTATCATGCTGAGAGCTTCCTGTTCTGATAAGCCCCTTGACATTAAGTAGAATAGTTGGTCTTCTCCAATTTTGCCTACTGTTGCTTCATGGGTAATGGTAGCGTCGTCTGCATTGATTTCGTTGTATGGGTAGGTGTCTGTTCTCGAGATTTCGTCCATTAGTAGTGCGTCGCATCTGACTGTCGACTTCACGCCTGTCGCTCCTTTCGCAACATGGAGTAGCCCTCGATATGTTGTTCTGCCTCCGGCTTTTGAGATTGATTTTGATGTGATCCTGGAAGTTGTGTATGGGGCCATGTGTACGACTTTGCCGCCCGCGTCTTGATGTTGACCTTTACCTGCGAAGGCGACGGATAGAATTTCGCCTTTGGCTCTCGGGCCTAGAAGGTAGATTGATGGGTACTTCATTGTGAGTTTGCTTCCAAGGTTTCCGTCTACCCATTCAACTGTTGAGTCTGCGTAAGCGTAAGCTCGTTTTGTAACTAAGTTGTATACGTCGTTTGACCAGTTTTGGATGGTTGTGTAGCGTACGTGCGCGCCTGGTTTGGCTATTATCTCGGCTACTGCGGAATGCAGTAATTCTGTTGAATAGATTGGTGCTGTGCATCCTTCGATGTAGTGGATGCGACTGTTCTTGTCAGCTATGATTAATGTTCGTTCGAATTGTCCCATGTTTGCTGTGTTGATTCTGAAATATGCTTGGAGTGGCACGTCAACTGAGACTCCT
>DASQZS010000183.1:0-6096 GCA_035638535.1 Candidatus Acidiferrum sp. | reverse complement strand
AGATACTGAACATTGGGATACGGCACGCTTTCTCATGTCTATAGGGATGACTGAGGAAGAAGCAAACGAATGGGTGAAGGCAAGAAAGAAAGGCCGACCATTCATGAACGACTCGACTGACGAACTGGGCAAGCATTTGGATCTAATTCTAGAAAGATACATGAAGAATCTTTACGTCGACAAAACTGCGTGGGACGACGCAATAGTTCGATCTCACCTCGAAGCGTTGAAGCTTCGGCTCATTTGAGCCGAGATAGCGCTTCTTAAGGTTGGATATTGTATTCGGTGAACTGCCCGTAGGTTGACGTTGATCCGGCGTTGTTGTACGTTACGAAAACGTACACAGTGGCCAAGTAAGTGTAGCCATGCTGAAATGGTCCGGTCCCATCTTTAGCTGGTACGACGACGTTGAAGATTCCCAAACCCTCGTAGTAATAATCCAGATTCTCACTCCAATACACTCCTGGAGATTTACTTAGGCTGACTGAAACATGAATCTGGTCAGGAAACTGAACCCCCTCAATTTGAAAGGTGAGCTGTACGGCATGGTTACCTGTAACGAACGCGTAGTTTCCGAAGAAGTATATGCTTGGGTTTGCAAATGCTTGCTGACTCGCACAGACGGAGAACAAAAGAAGCACTCCAATTCCGGTAATGCATCTCCTAAGCGCTGACTTCTGTGACATGAATGGAATTCGCCATTATGCGGATTTAAACGGCGAATGCTGTGGCCAATATGTATAAATCACTTTCAGTAAAAAGTCAATGCAAGTCTGATATGTGTTAGTTGTAAGGTTTTACTGGTGAGTGTGGATAGCGAAATAGTTTGATACGCTGGAATCGGATGATAACGAGGAACTTTGTTTTCTAAGAACGATTTGTGACACGTCTTTCGAGTAATCGTGCTAATAAATAAATAAAAAATAAGTTAGGGTAGGGATTGACTTGAGGACGACTTTCTCATGTCACGGTAGCAATGAAGCTTAGGCGTACGCCTCTGGGTCCTCGGTGGTGTCCGGATGGTTGTTGAGTTGTTGTTGTCTGTGTCATTGGGTTTGGATTATAGCCACTGACTCCGTTGAGTGAAGCGATTACTGTGCCGTTGTACATAGCTGCAAGTCCTTCCAATGCCCATCGGTAAGTGTGGCCGTTAGCATCTGTTACGTTTCCACCCATCAGTATTCGATCTAGTTTACCGATTCCACCTTTGCCACTGGTTATGGTTAGAGTAGTTCCGTTTTCGATAATTGAGCCGCTTTGAATAGTCCATAATATAGCGCCGTTTGCAGTGTCATTTGTTACTTGAGCAGTTATCGTTAACGATGCGTTGAAAGATGGCGGGCGTGTTTGATTCCAATTTCTTAGGCCTGTCTGATTCCAATTTCGCGTTTGGCTCCAGTTTCCGCTTTGACCCCAGCTGTGGCTCTGATTACCGTTTGTCCAGTTACCTTGATTATTCTGTCCCCAGGTGTGATTACCGTTTTGACCCCAAGTGTGGTTAGTCCAGTTACCTCTCATGCTACCCATCATGCCTGAGTTGAAGAACGGCATTCCCCCTCCTCCGAGACCGTTCACCGATTTGATGGTTAGTGTGGAACCGACCGGGAATTGTGTTTGGGGATTGAAGGAGCCGTTAGTGCTCTGAGCCGATGCAAGTGGCGCAGATGCTAGAAGCCCCCCTAAAGCTAAGAGAAGTATAATTCCTGTCGTAGTAGATTTCGTCATTTTTTGCACTAATTTCACCAGTTTTTTACAACTACGCCAGGTAGTTGCGTCACATATAATCAGAATGGACGAATCATTCAGTCCAACGTTAGCAGTTATCGTGTCTGTGTAAAAGGCAGGATTCATCTGAAAGGCGATTTTGATTTGATCAAGTAACTGTTGAGAGTGTGTCGGAACTTGAATTTGGGTTTTGGTTGAAAAAGAAGGGGTCTATTCTGGACAGTATCAGTTACCTATGTGAAGACCTAATCAAGCCTAGGTGATTGGTGGCAGTGGGATAAGAGACAATTTCACTGGAATGACTTGCTAGATGGTGATTCACATACATTCACGCGCTTTAGGTTCCTGCGAGAGTTCTAAACACTAGTACCATGACGTATGCTCCTGGGTCAGCATGACCGAGAGTCTGTTCGCCCAAATACCTAGATCTGCCATGTTTAGCGACCAGGTCTTTCGTGGAGTCACACCCAGCTTCCGCGGCTGCAGCCGCTTTCTGTAAAGCAGATATAATGGTTGATTTCGCTTTGGCAGATTCTTGCAATGCTCGAACCGCTGGTTCGAGGGAGTCAATCATAGTCTTGTCGCCTACTTGAGCCTCTCCGCGAGTCTGAATTTTTTTCATCGATGCATCAAACATTATCGCTAAGTCAGGGAGAGCAACTTCGGTCTTGCCTTTCGCATGTTTTCCCGCCTCGACGAAGAAAGTTCCAAACAGGGCTCCTGATGCTCCGCCGGCAGTACATAAGATGGAATGTCCTGCTGAAGTTAGAAGGGTTCCAATTTCATTGTGCGGCTCTTCGAGGGCCTTTCGCACGTTACTAAAGGCGATGTACATGCTTGTTCCGAAATCGCCATCACCACAGACCGCGTCCATGCTGTTTAATCGGTCTTTCTCCTGAATGATCTGGTTTGCTAACTTTGAAAGAAAATTCAGCACCTGCATGTAACTAAGCGTATCGTCCAATCGTTGATCCTTCATGGTTGAATGACTTCTCACATTTCACATAAGCAGGCGTAATTGCGGGAGCATCGTAGCATTCTTTGAGTTCATTATCTAGGCGCATGAGTGTTATTGAACAACCCGCCATCTCTTGAGTCGTGAGAAAGTTTCCGACTTCGGTACGGTGAATACTGATTCCTAGATCGTTGAGAATATTGTGAGTTTTGCGGTTGACGATAAAGAGCTCCATAAGAGTCGTCGATCCGTATCCGTTCACGATTAGGTTGACTTCGTCTCCGCTTCTGAAAGGCAGGTCGTGTACGACAGCTTCAACGAGTAGCTTAGCTGTCTCGTCTGCAGAAAGCATTTCGGTTTTTCTGATTCCCATCTCTCCGTGGGCTCCTATTCCGAAGTACATCTCATTTTCTCCAATCGTGAAGGTGGGTTTTCCGCTTGTTGGAACTGTTCCAGAAGAGAGAGCGACGGCATAGGTTCTACAATTGTCTCTCGCATTCTCTGCTGTCTTCTTGACTTCGGGGAGAGAGCTCCCGGTCTCAGCTTTTGCTCCCGCAATTTTTATCACAAACAAGTCTGCTGCTAGCCCGCGTCGATCCAGCCTTCTCTCTGGTGGTGCGGATGCCACGTCATCACATACTCTGACAGTTTCCGTTTCTATGTTCTCCTCTTCTACCATTTCTGAGGCTATGTCAAAATTCATGTTGTCTCCTGCATAGTTTCCGTACACATACAAGACACCACAGCCACCGTTCGCTGCTTTTGTCGCTTCGATGATTAGGGGTGGTGCTGGAGCGGCGAAGACTTCACCTAGCACAGCTGCATCGGCCATGCCATAGCCGACCCATCCGAGAAAGAGGGGTTCATGTCCGCTTCCGCCTCCTACCACGACCCCTACTTTGTCTTTGATCGGAGCGCTCTTCCTGGCCACCACGTGAGGGCTTACCTGTCTCAGAAGATGGGGGTATGCTTTTGCGTAGCCCTCGATGCTCTCAAGAGTTACCTTGAATGGATCGTTAATAAGTTTCTTCATCGAACTTCCGCATTCGGAACATTGCGAGATCAGTGACTAATAGTTCTAGTCTCTATCAACACTTATCCATGACCCTTTGGCTGCGGAACCTCAATCTTAACTAGTTTTGATCTGCATTTGTCATAAGTTCCTCTTGCGCGTTTTCAAACTGGAATCCGTTATTTTTCGGGAAGGGATTAACAGGATGAAGTCATCTGTTACTATGTCCATAAACTCATGCTGACGCCGAAGCGCGGTTAGTTCGCTCGAAACGGAACTGACGCGGATTTGATTCTTGGATGAATGAATCTAACAAGCAAGTAGAGAACAAACACGAAGGTGGTTATGAAGAAACTCACAGGATATGGCTCGTAAAAAGCCACGAACAGACCTGACCATGTCACCACTAGCGAGATGATTACAGATACTACTACCGCTCGCCACGGTCGTTTCTCGAGTTGCTGTGCAATCGCCGCAGGCGTCACCATTAGGGAGAAAATCAGAAGTACGCCCACTACCTGGACTGAGATCGATGTTGCTAACGCGACCAAAAGCATGAAGATTATGCCGAGCATATGCATGTGTAATCCCTTCGCTTCCGCCACGTCTTCGTCAAGGGAGGCAAACAATAGCGGCCGGTATACGAATGCGACGGCACACAGAATTGCTAACGCAGCAATCGCGGTTACTAGAACATCGATGCTGCTGATGCCAAGTATCTCTCCGAACAGAATCGAATATGCTTCAGTCGCGTAACCCGTATACAAGCTAATGAATAACACTCCGAGCCCAAGCATGAACGCAAGAACCGTACCGATTTGTACATCTCGATGGGAAGCACGCGGACCGAGTACGGTCATCCCGACGCCACCCACGCTGGTGAATAATAACAGGCCGAGAATGGGGCTGACTCCCACTAACACAGCCCCCGCGGCTCCAGCAAAACCAATGTGCGACAGGGCATGGGCCGCAAACGAGGAACGACGTAGCACAACAAAATAACCGACTATGCCCGCCACGATTGCTACTAACGTTCCGGCTTCAAAAGCATGCTGCATGAATTGGTATTGCAGCATCTGTTCGATGTCGATCAATAGGTTGGCGCTAAAGCTCATTGTCCTTCGTCACCGTGGTGGTCTTCTATTCCTATGATGGCAACGTTTCCTCTTGAATCACGAATGACTTCAACGTGGACATCGTAGAGAGCCGTTAGACGCTCCGACGTCAAGACATCTTGCGGTTTCCCTGTCGCCACCTTGCCATTTGCGATGTAAGCCACTTTATCGAGGTATGGAAGTAGCGGGTTAATGTCATGTGCAACAAGCAACGCGGTCACGTTGCGTGACCGAACTACTCCATTGACTAGCTGCACTAATTCCTTAGCACGCCGGATATCGAGACTTGATAACGGTTCGTCCAGCAACAAGATGTCCGGGTCGCTTACCAGTGCTTCGGCTAAGAAAATTCTCTGCAATTCGCCGCCTGACAAAGCGTTGAGTGGTTGAGGTGCAAGCTCCGCTGCTCCAACTGCTTCCAGAGCGGCTAGGGCGGCCTTGCGTCCGGCCTTTGCAGATAAGTGAAAGCCCCATTTGTGACCGCAGTACGCCAAGTGGACTAATTCAAGGCATTCGACGTTCGTTTCGCTATCAATTACATGGCGTTGCGGTACATAGCCGATGCGAGAGTTGCCTCGCTTTGGGGTTTCGTTGAATATCTTGATTGCGCCGCTAACAGGTTGCTGCAAGCCAAGAAGGAGGCGGAATAATGTTGTCTTGCCTGCTCCGTTGGGACCAATGATTGCTACGAGCTCACCGCGGTCGAAGCTAAAACTGGCGTCTCGCCAAACAATCTTGCCGGGATAGCCGGCGACAACGTTTTCGCCTGTCACAATCTCAGGTTGAGCTGAAGTCGTGACGGCAATTGGATAGGTTGTTTTCATCTTTTGTCGTCATTGCCCAAGGGCTTGTGCGTTCAGAGCGTTCTGGAGAGAGATTAACTCAGCATTCATCCACACTTGGAATGAAACATCAGGTGGCTGTATGGTTTCTGTTACGCCAACAATCGGAACATTGTGTTGAGCAGCCAGTGCCTTAATACTCTGCGTTAGCGGCGTTACGGTTTGCTCATTGTAAACCAACACACTCACATTTCCACTCTGAATCTGCTGCTCAAACTGTACAATGCTCTGTGCGGGCGGATCGTTTCCTTCTGCAACAGCCTCCATAAATGCGGGAGGAGAAATGAGGTCAAGACCAGTAGCTTTTGCTAGATACTCAAAAATGCTCTCTGTAGACGCTACCTTCGTACCTGCGAATTGTTGCTTAATCTCGCCTATTCGTTCGTTATACACTCCAAGCGACGCATTCAAGACAACATACTGCTGCTGATAGTATGCGGCATTGGT
>DASQZS010000182.1:0-2500 GCA_035638535.1 Candidatus Acidiferrum sp. | reverse complement strand
ACACTGGCACTTCTGGTTCAGGCTCAGCTTCCGCTAGAAGTGTCATGAAATCTCGATGAGTGGCTATGCCCTGGAGTTCTTCCCATTGAGTAACCAAAACATATGTCTTATCGCTTTCGAGCATTAATTGAAGCGCTTGCGTCGTAGTGGTTTGCGGATTACAGGTCAAGACGTTGGAGTCCATAATGCCTTTCACCGGAAAATCCAGGTTTCGTTGAATTTCCGGGCTAACCGATTCGTGGCCGACACGTTCCGGAATAGAGATGTGGGGAATGATCTGCACAGAAGTCAGTATGCGCACCAGTGTCTTATCGGATCTTATGGGTAGATGATCAATTCGCTTCTTACCCATGATTTCTCGTGCTTTGGCAACGCTATCTCTAACCTCCAGGGTTATCGGGTCGCTCGTAGTTATCGATGTTATGGGAGCCTCACTGGCTCCTTTCAGTTGGCTGATGAGGTTCGTCGAAGTTACCTGAGAAATTATTTTTTGACCGTCTGTAACGGGGACACTTCTTATGCGGTAATCTGACATTATTCTTGCAGCTTCACCAACCGTAGCATCAGAAGACAACACAGGCACGTATGATGTCAGAATGGAGAGTTTCGTACTGCCAATATTCGTGCACCGAAGGATGTCTCTTGCGGAGATCATGCCGCATCGAGATTCCTCGGGTAGAAATACTTCATAGACACCGCGTTCACGAATCAAAGCTATGACTTTCGACACAGCGCTTCCTGATGGGACCTGCACCAGTTCTGTTAGTAACGAGCCGATACTGCGGGCACGTACCTGATTGAGGAAGTCTTGTAGTTTATTCGGCATCCTTACGCTCCCTCCGTAGTGTGATCGGTTCCATCTCCAGAATGAGTGAAGTAGCTAAATTGGCTTTGATAATAGTGTTCTGCTATGTCCGATAGATTGTCGGCGCCGTCGGCAAAATCTGAAACTATCTAGGGATAGGAATCGAAATGTCGATCCAACTCGACCGTCACGACCTTCAAGTGAACTGGTTCAAATTTGACGATGTTGAGCGTAATGCGCTGATTGTGAGCATAAGAATGACACTTAGCAGCATTCACGGCAACCTGAGGCAAAAATTCACGTGTTTATTTGATTACATTTGGACTAAGCAATTTATACTAAGTATTCCAATGAGGCTATGATCTTGATGACGACAGGTTTTGGTGAATTCGACAGCAAAATCCATGACTTGGTTGAACGGGAAAACGAGTGCGATGACCTGTTCGAAGACATAAAGAACGGCAACGGCGAAAACGCACTTCGCTATTTTGCTCTAAGAGATACTTGCAAAGAGTTGAGGAAAGAAATTCTCAAAAGCGCTATGTCTGTCGGATTAACCCGGGAAAGCGTTAACATGAAAATCAAGGAAGCAAAAGACGAGACGATCGCCACTAACGTGAAGCAGAAATAAGAAGAATTAACTGATTTCTACAACCCGAACGATTTTCGTGAGTGTGCGCACCGCTAGGCTTACAAGATTTTTAGTGGCATAACACTCCGAGTCAACTTAATTCTCGAGCTTCTGCTCTAGTTTGAAACTCCACGTTACTTATTCAGTTATTCGCTCAGTAATTTGTCAGTATCACGCAACCGCCGCACAAATTCCTGAAGCATTTTCAGCGCGATTTTAGGGTTCGCGAAGATTAACGTCTTGAAGGACAATGCTGAAAGAAATAGAATTCGTGACGGTTCAACCGTAACAACATCGGCCGAGCGTGGTTGATTATCCAGTATGGACATCTCTCCGAAGAATTGTCCAGGACCAAGCTTTGAGAGAGTCTTTCCGTCAGATCTTACTTCTGCTGCACCTTCGAAGATGAGGTAGAATCCATCACCTGGATCTCCTTTACTCACAACAGTGTGTCCACTCTCGAAGCTACGTTCTTTGGATGCTTTGATAACTTGTCTTAAATCCAGCTTAGTCAAGCCGGACCACAGAGGTGTCTTCTCGAGCATTTCGACAATCGAATCGTCCGTTGTTTCACACCTTTGAATTCCGGGAGTTTTGACGACTTCCATTTAATTCTAACTATCGAGAAGATATGCGTCACGGTACGTCATGCAATCCATGATGCTTCGTGGGAAGTTATACGATAATTTGAGGATTTTCAGTCACGAAATCGAACGAGCCATGAAGTTAGCCTACCGCAACGCGGCATTAGTGCTATCCGATGGGCCAATTATTTCATGGTTTGATAACTGATAAAAATGTCGAACGAGTAACAAGAAGGAATGGCGTTTTCTGGGTTGGCGGGAAAAAATTCCTTTAAAAAATCCGCTCTGTCGATAGAAGAACGTATTGCTGCAGGGAAGGCGTTGCGAGACGCAACTGCTCTGGCCAGCCATGGCGGTTGGAAAGCTCATAGGAATCGCCGTGATCCAATCAAAATCTTAGTTGAACAAAACAAGACACGGATCCCTTCTCTGGTGCCTATCCGGTTCGGCCGTATGATGCAATCACCCTTCGCTTTCCTA
>DASQZS010000181.1:0-7633 GCA_035638535.1 Candidatus Acidiferrum sp. | reverse complement strand
TCTACACTCTAATCTTAGCGGTGGTCGGATTGGCTGGCGCAGTCTTTCCCTTTGTGCGCAAAACGATTTACGAACGATCAGCAATAGCCAAATACAAAGTTGCAGGCATTCCTGCTATCACGATTCTTGGAACAATTAACTTCCTATTCTTCATAGCGATCTCCCTCGCAGCGGGACTCAACCCATTTGTTGGCGGACCAACCACACCTGCAGCAATAGCTGCTGGCGCCATAGTCTTCGTGGGTAGCGGCCTCCTCTACTATGTCGCACGCGCATACCACAACCGGAAGGAAGGAATCGACATCGCCCTAAACTACCAAGAACTTCCCCCAGAGTGAGAAATGTTGCATTATTCATAGGTCAACGAAACAGGACGAAGTTAGAGCGCGAAGCTGAGTAAAGCGGCGCCTGTAACTGACTGTATCGGCATAAGATGCGCCAGCTAGGATTAGTCGCGTTAGCTAGATCTGAGCCCGACTACCGTGTTTGGCGTTACGTGACAAAAAGTTAAGGCCATGGGTGCACGAAAAACTGGTTCAGTACCTCTGCGAAGACGAATACGGTAATAATCACGCTCATCGCTTCGCTCATCGCTTGTCTTTCGATGATAGACAGACTCACATCTTGACGAACACCCAAGAATAACGCGGTAAGAATTTCGGGTTGACAATTTTGGTCACACTTCGTGGAATTACATGGGAGCATGATCGTGGATATGCTCCGTTAGAAGCCGCAGCCAAATCATACCATGACATGCACTCCGAAGTTGCGGTAGTTTGGAAGAAGAGAACACTCAAAGAGTTCGGAGAAACCCAAGTGGACAGGCTTGCATCCGAGTATGATCTGGTTATCGTTGATCATCCCTTTATGGAACTAGTCGCTCACGCCAATTGTTTCATTCCTCTTGAGACGATTTTGCCGAGAGACTTTCTGCACTCACAAGCACAAGAATCAGTTGGGCAAAGCTTTCATGTCTACACATATGGCGGTCATCAATGGGCCCTAGCAATTGACGCGGCGGCTCAAATTTCAGCTTACAGACCCGATCTTATGCCAGAACCACCTACCGATTGGGACATGGTTTTGCGGGTTGCAAGGCGCTTCCTTGACAAACAACAATCGAAGGTTGCCCTCCCGCTATCTCCGGCCGATTGCTTCTGTACGTTCCTAACGCTATGCGCCAATAGGGGAGAACCGCCATTCACACATTGTGGACGTGTCGTAAGCCGTTCAACCGCCATAGACGTGTTATCTTATCTGAGTAAGTTGGCAAGAGTAGTTCATCCAGACTCATTCGACCTAAACCCTCCAAAGACTTTAGAGCGCATGTCTGAAACTAATGAGATATCCTATGTTCCAATCCTGTTCGGCTATTCCAATTATGCTCGGTCAGGATACCGTTCACATCTAGTTCGCTTTACCGCGCTCCCCTCTTTCGGGTACGGGCCTATTGGGAGCACGCTTGGTGGTGCGGGAATAGCAATTTCATCAACATGCAGGCATGTGCGAGAGGCGGCGGATTATGTGATGTGGATAACTAAGCCAGAAATCCAGCGAACAACATATTTCGACGCCGGAGGTCAACCTGGCAACAGAGTGGCATGGCTAGATGTTCAGGTAAACAGGAAATCGAATAACTTCTTCTTGGATACGTGGGAGAGCATGCTAACTGCCTACATCAGACCGCGTTACCTTGGCTTCACTCAATCGCAAGAAGAAGGAGGAGCCATAATCAGCAAGTTTCTTCAGGAACAGGGTCGACCGAGAAATGTGTTACACAAACTTGACAAACTCTTTCTGGGCACTGGAAAGAGAAGACGTACTGCTAAAGAGTTAATTACGCCAGTTGGCGAGGAACAGGCCCGATGACATCTCTGACGTTTGGTTTCGCGAATGTTGCGGTAGACCCACTGACCGCGGTCGAATATGGAGTGTTAGCCGAAAAGAGTGGGTTTGATACACTCTGGATGCCGGATCATATTGTTGATGTCGACGGTGACAAGACGGATCCATGGACCACACTTTCCGCGGTCGCGGTTAGGACGAAGAAGATCAGACTTGGATCTGCAGTCACGGACACTCAGCGTAGCCATCCTTCAAGGACGGCACACCAAGTTGCCTCTCTCGATCAATTATCTCATGGACGCGCGATCTTAGGCATAGGCGCAGGCGAGGCCATGAACATTGTCCCTTTCGGATTACCTTGGGACCAACCTCAGGACCGTATTACTAGGCTTGCCGAGGCCATCACAGTTATTCGATTACTTTGGAGCAGTACCCGCGAAAAACCCGTTAGCTACGAAGGCAGATTCTACAATTTAGAAAACGCGTTTCTCAGTCAACCCCCGAAAAAGAAGCCGCATCCACCAATCTATGTTGGAGTATTTTCTTCGAAGAGCGCCCTCAAGGTTGTGGGTGAATTGGGAGATGGTTGGTATTCGTGGCTTAACACCGCTGACACCTTCAAACGACGTTGGGCAGTAATAGGAGAAGCAGCAAAGAATGCGGGACGTTCTCGCAGAATGATTGTTCCATGTAGTCATTTGCTTGTAGCTTTTCCCAAGAATACTCGGGAGAGAAAGATGGCGATGATGTCTGCCAAGATGACTCTAATAATGGAGAAATCTGTGCTTAAGAGTCTGGGATACAAGCCAGCAATGGAACAATATCAAAATCTTGGGACTCTCAAGGAGGATGTTGCGAAGGTTCTCAGTGCTGCTGAACTGGTTCCAGACGACTTGGTCCACAGAGTTTGTTCGATCGGAGATATGGATCAGGTCGAAGAAAAAGTCGAGCAACTCGCTAAGGCTGGTATCACACATTTCTCAATAGCAGACCTGCTCGCGCCACTGACCGTGAAGAGAACACTTAAGAAAATGCGTCGAACCATTAGCCGTTACGCGTGACGCACCAGGGGACCACTTCGTCTGGATAGGCTAAATTAAATTAAATCAACTAGTGATGGATATCACTCTGGTGGTATTTCAGAATAGACTGCCTTAAGATCAATGCCATGTCGCTTGTTGACTGTATAGCTGACAGCGTAGAAAACAACGCCAGTGATGAATATTCCTGCCAGAATCGAATCTGCCTGTGGGGTGGATGGACCAATAGCGGGTTCCGTTACTGAGAAGAAGAAGTTAGCGGCCATCAGTATTGCGGATATTGCTCCAACGATAGACACAAGTGGAATCTTCCATTTAGCACCCGGAAGATGACTGACCAGCGAATTCCTTCTAAAAGGCAACACGACCGCAACGAGACTTCCCAATAGCCAGACTATGCTCCAAATTGCAACGCTATTTAGAAACAGCCCAAGATAGGATGTGAAAGACGCGAGAATCAGGAAAATAGTTGCACAGGCTGCGTTAAGGATCATCGCTTTCATTGGAAAACGGAATCTTTCATTTATGTCCGCAAAACGTGCGGGAAAGATTCTGTCGAATGAGAAAGCGAAGACGTATCGCGTTGCTACCAGCAGGAATCCAGGTATGTTCCAGAAGAATGTGAGGAGCCATCCAAGCTGAATCAGAAATAGAATTGCGAAATTGTGAGTTAACATAGAGATGAAGAGTGGCATCCAGGGAGGTGCGGCAAGTGGCCAGTTTGAACCGACCGCGAATGCAGCCTGAACGAATTGGTAACCCACAACATTTACAGAAAGCTGAGTGCCGATAATGTTGATGATCCAAGCGAAAAACAACGATCCGAGTATCGCGTACGCCATATTGTGTTTAACATTCTTCACTTCCCCGGATGCAGCCGCCGCGAAATTCTGTCCGTTGTAGAGTAATACAGCCAAGGGAATGCTCATCAGCGTTAGATTAAGTGATAATGGAACGTATGACCAACCAGACGATTGTGCCTGATTGATGATGCCTGTATAGGTCATGTTTGTTCCACCGTAGCCATTTACCGCATTGATGAAGTCAGCATGAGAAGATGTTCCAAGCACGTAGAACGAGAGAAAAGCGCTTACCATGATGATGATGAAAAGAATTGACATAATCCTACTGAAAACTTTCGCGCCGACGCCTGCAATAACCGCTGATATGAGAATCAATACGAGTCCAAGCACGAACGCGTTAACCGGAATGCTCACGGCCGAAGCTAAGCTTAACAAAAACTGATTTCCAGACGCATAGCCAAATGATACGAGTGCAATAGGAAGCACAACAGTCGAATTGATAAAACCTTCAATGCCAACTATGGCGACGATTGAAATCCAGAACGACCACCCAGCCATGAAACCGACTATCGAATTTACTCCTCTAGTGATCCAGATATAATCTCCACCAGCCCTTGGCATACTTGTCGAGAGAAAGACGTACGCGAGGGCTAGAGGCAATGTGAACAAGAGGCCGAAGTGTTCGGACAGCACCCAGTCGGCGCCTGGATCAGCCGTGGCAACGAACGCAATCTGTGACGCGAAGCTCCAGACACTTGGCAAAATCACTGACGAACTAATCAGGAAAGCGTCAAACCATGAGAAATTGCGAATTAGTCCAGTTGCGTCACGCAGGAAGACCGTCTTACTGGCCATAGCGCGCAGGTAGAGTCGCCCACATCAATATAGATTTTTGTATGCCTCAATACTCGGTCTTCATCTTACGAGCGATTCGGTTGCATGACGATCCGAATCGGATCGCCAATTTTCTTGTCCATCATTTCTAAACCTCGATTTACTTCGTCAAGTGTGATCTTATGGGTAACGGAGTCGGTGAGATCGACACGTCGGTCCCTCACCATTGAGATGACTTCGGTGAGGTCGGTTCGTAGATGATCAATTGATGGCCTTATTTGGATCTCCTTTCCCGTATTCCGAATTTTCGGACTAAACATCAAGTCATCCCACGGTGTAATCTCAATCTTCTCAGAGCAGATTCCGACCAGAACGACTTTTCCGTCACGGGCCACGCTTCGAATCGCTGCTTCGACTGTCCTCGGAAATCCAATGGCCTCGAAAGCAACATCTACTCCCTCGCTATTTGTGCGGTCGCGGATGAGTTTGTCCACTGATTCGTGTCCTGGGTTGATGATTTCTGCTCCGAGTTTGGCAGCTCTCTCCAGCTTCCTTTGATCTGTATCTACAGCGATGATTCTGCTAGCGCCCATGGCTCGCGCGAACTTTAGGATGTGATAGCCGACTCCTCCCACTCCGATGATTGCTGCTGTGTCACCTGAGCGAAGTTCCGCAACTCGTCGTGTGGCATGATAGGCGGTCACTACTGCGCATCCAATTATTGCTCCTTCTTCGAAGCTGATCTCCACCGGCAAAGGAAACGATTGTCTCTGTGGAATTGCAACGTATTCGGCATAGCCTCCGTTAACGTTCGCACCTATATCGATGGCAGAATCGCAAAGATTGCTCCTTCCAGAACTACAGTAGTAGCAGTTTCCACACGTTATCCTATAATCCATCACTACGCGATCGCCAGGTTTGATGTTCTTGACTTTCGTGCCTACACGTTCTATGACACCTGAGCATTCATGGCCAGGGATTAAGGGCAGTTTGTCAATTTCGTGTCCATGCCACATACGCACATCGGATTGGCAGATTCCAACCGCCTTGACTTTAATGAGAACATCATCGTCAGTCATGGATGGGATTGGGGCTGATTCTATTGATAGAGGCTTATTACATTCTCGAAGTATGGCCGCTTTCATTTCAGTGATACCGGATTCAACCGCCACGGTTTAATGAGCGGTCGGAGTTAAGCCATTTGCTTGAAAACCGCGAAAGGCGAGGGTGTACTCGTTCAATTCTTTCAATTGAAACTTAGCTGGAAAGAGATATTCTTGACGTGTCAACGTGGATCGGAAAAGAACTGGTGTGAAGTTTTCAAGGGGAAAATTTGGCTATGTTAACGCTTCCGTATGGTAACGAAACGATTGAACTGAATCTCCCCAAGGAAAGACTATTGGGATACCTACTTCCAAGACACACCGCGAGCTCATCGGACGCCGATTCAATACTGCATGAAGCAATACGGAATCCGGTCGACGGCGTTGGGCTACGGTCAGCAGTCAAGAGAGGAAACTCGGTCGTCATAATTGCGGATGACTATACCCGACCAACTCCTTCAGGTACAATATGTCGAGCTATAATTGATGAACTGAACGATTTGGGAATTGATGATTCGCACGTCACTATTCTAGCAGCAGGAGGTCTGCATAGGCCTATGAATGAACAGGAGATTCGATCCAAGTTTGGAGACGACCTAATCCAACGAGTTCAGATTAGAAGTCATGACGCTTGGGATGATGCGCAGCTGGAATACTTGGGTGAGACTTCGAGGGCCACTCCAGTCTGGATCAATAGGCTCGTTGTGGGGGCTGATCTCAGAGTTACGGTAGGGATGATTACTGCTCATTTCGTTGCGGGTTATGGCTCGGGACCTAAGACAATCATGCCTGGAGCCAGCGGGTATCGGACGATCTTTCATAACCATGGAGTCGTCTCCGCAACTCCACATGCCAGAATTGGAATTACAAAAGGCAACCCATGCTGGGAAGATATGGCTGAAGTGGTCGGATTTCTCGGATCGACGTTAGCTGTTGATGTTGTCTTGGATCCTAGAAATCAGATTGTGGCGGCCTTCCACGGCAATCCCGTCTCGGCTCAGAAAGCCGGAATCAGCCTATACGATAGCATCTATGGACTTCGCTTGGAGAAGAAGGCTGACATTGTACTGGCGAGCGCGAACCCCATGCATGCCTATCTCGACCAAACCCTGAAGACGATCATTCATACCTCAATGTTTGTCAAAGATGAAGGAACGAGAATCGTCGCCTCACCATGTGAAGAACTTCTGGGCCCACCATTCCTGAGAGAGCTATACTACTCCTCACTTACACCAAGATGGCCAAGCGTTGAAGAATACTCCAAGATGATGCAGTCGGGAGCAGTGAAGGATATCGCAGATGCAGTGGGCATCCTGAAATTTCTCGAAACCAACAAGTCACAGCTAACGCTAGTGTGCGACCGTACATTCGACGATGATTTGAACAAACTGGGATTTGCACACAAGAAAACCGTTAAAGAAGCGCTAGATGAAGCGACTCTGCGACTGGGCAAAGATTCCATGGTCCTCGTTGTTCCCTACGGCGCCATTACACATCCAGTCTTTTAGAGAACGTATTGCGCGTAAATGCGTGTTTGTAGTTTGTTGAACTCAACTTCAGATAGTTTTCAAGAATTCCAGACAAACCGTGACGGGATTTGAGTAAAAAGAGATGGTGCGGGGAAGTGATTTTGGCCCCACTTTACTAGTACATGTAACTGAATTCCCGGGTTCGACGGGATGCTGTTCCGTGTTATCGCATGGGTTCGACAACGATATCGTATGGGTGTTGCCTCCTTCAAACGGCTTTTCGTCTACTCACGTTGTGGGCATAACAATTTACAATAAACTAGTGGGCATAAATAGAAGATTTGTAAAATATTTATTGTGAAAATAGCCAAGAAGCAAGGAAACAAGTCTACAATCCGTTTCAAAGCTAAATTGTTTCGGCCTAAGGCAACCGAAAAGACTGGATCGTGGACCCTTCTAACTCTGCCCAAGAACGCGAGTGTGAAGCTTCCATCACGAGGTATGACGATGGTTGAGGGAACTATCAATAGCATCCCTTT
>DASQZS010000180.1:0-13157 GCA_035638535.1 Candidatus Acidiferrum sp. | reverse complement strand
GGGCTCGTAAAGAATTGTCTAGCCCCTGCAAAAGTAAAAGAGATCCGTATTACTGAACGCCCAGATCGGAAAATCGTGGTAGTAGAAGTTGACCCCAAAGATAAGGCATTAGCAATAGGTAAGAATGGTCGAACTATAGATAAAACACGAATGCTCGCCAAACGATATTATCAAATCGACCACGTACAAATCGCCTGAAAATTTAGCGTTATTCCCTAACGCCAGTTGTATGTTCGCACATTACTACTCTGAATAAATTTTCCTTCGAATAACTTAAAACAAATACTGATACTCTGAGATCCAATCGAGGTTTGCTGGAATGGACAAGGCAACTAAGATCTGGTTGAACGGTGAACTTGTTGACTGGGATAACGCTAGAGTACATGTTCTAACCCACGCGTTACATTACGGAACCGCCGTTTTCGAAGGAATGAGGTGTTACAAAACCACCAAGGGTCCAGCAGTCTTCAGACTCCGTGACCACATCGCACGATTGGTGAGAAGCAGTAAGACGTACCTTATGGATCTGCGATACACCCCAGACCAGATCAGTCAAGCAGTAAAGGCTACTGTGAAGGCCAATGGTTTTGAAGACTGTTACATCAGGCCGATAGCTTACGTCAGTTTCGGAGAGATGGGCGTAAACCCACTACCGAATAAAACTGAGATGTCTATTGCGGTTTGGCGTTGGGGCGCATATCTCGGGAAAGACGCTTTGTCGAACGGAGTCCGATGTATGGTATCATCATGGCGTCGAATCAGTGCGGAATCCTTACCGCCACAGGCGAAATGCTCGGCGAACTACGCCAATTCCGGATTAGCCAAGATAGAAGCGGTGAAAGCCGGTTATGATGAAGCTATCCTCCTAAACTCAAACGGAAACGTTGCAGAGGGAACGGGTGAGAATATTTTCGTCGTGAATGATGGAATCATCTCAACTCCACCAACGTCGGCTGCAATATTGAGAGGGATAACTCGTGAAAGCGTAATCGAACTTGCAGCTGATTCAGGTATCGAATGCAGATTGAGTGAAGTTTTGAGAGAAGAACTCTACACTGCTGATGAATTATTCTTCTCGGGCACAGCGGCCGAAATTACACCTATCCGTGAAGTTGACGGAAGAACAATTGGTGATGGCAATTTTCCGATCACCAAGAAACTTCAGTCGTCATTTGAAGCCGTAGTGAGAGGACGAAATGATAAGTTCTCAAAATGGCTTGACTTCGTTTAGTAGTAAATTGGAAGTTTAGTGTCCGCGTATGCCGGTGCTAGCCGAAATTCTTTAACCTTAACTGCCTAATCGTGATCTTTTGCTTACGCTAAAGCAACTTTTGCTATTACTGATTCAGCAATCGGTGTTATGACTTCTAGGAATTCTTGATCTTTTCGATCAATATTTAGGAAAAAAGAAAGTGGGGTCTGATGCTCAGACCCGGGCGTGTTATCGGGTATAGATCTAGCGCTTTGCCTTGTCGAAACGAGTCTCGACGTCAGACCAGTTGACTACGTCCCACCACTTGTCGACGTAGGCTGCACGGTCGTTCTTGTACTGAAGGTAGTATGCGTGTTCCCACACGTCCAATACGAGTATGGGCACTGTTGCTTGTGCAGTTAGGTTCTGATGTTTTTCAGCTTGAAGCGTAAGGAGTTGGTCAGAGAGTGGGTCGTATGCTAGAATTCCCCAACCGGATCCTTCCACTGTCTTCGCTGCATTGCCGAACTGTAGCTTGAAGGAGTCGAAGCTTCCAAAGTCTTTGTTGATTTGGTCTGCGAGTTTGCTGCCAGGTTTTCCTCCTCCGTTTGGTTTCATGTTTGGCCAGAATATTGTATGCATCGAATGTCCGGAAGCGTTGAATGCTAGGTCTCTGAGGATCGCTTTCACATCGACGCCTTGGAGGCCTGCGGCTCTTCCTTTGTCAAGTTTCTCTAGTGCAGCATTAGCGCCGTTCACGTATGCCGCGTGATGTTTGTCGTGGTGGAGTGTCATTATTTGCTCGGAAATAACTGGTTCTAGTGCATTGTACTTGTAGGGCAGATCTGGGAGAACGTATTTGTTTGACATGTTTCAACAACCTAGGCTGTAGGTAACATAAACCTTTCATCGAACTCGTCTATGGCCTAGACGAGTTGTTTAACTTCGTCACCTACAGATTGGCCGAGATATCCATAAACTGCCAGTTTCATAACTTTCAACCCTAGGAGGGCGCATTTTATTCGTGTTGGGCCCGGATCGATTCCTAGTAAGTTCAGGACATCCTGTTTTCCTAAGGCCTTTGTTTCGTCAAGCGTTTTACCTTTCACCGCTTCTGTTAACATGGAGGCTGAAGCCTGACTAATCGCGCACCCTTTGCCTTGGAAGCGAATGTCATCAACTCTACCGTCTTTCACTTTGAGTTGCATCTCGATTACGTCGCCACACAGTGGATTGGCGTCCTTAACGCGGATGTCCGCATTTGGTAGTACTCCGAAGTTGCGTGGATTCCTGTAATAATCTAAGATGATGTCCTTGTAAATATCCGAACTCATAGATTGAACAGCCTCCTAGCTACTTCAAGTGCTTCTATGAATCGGTCAATTTCTTCCTTGGTGTTGTATGCGTAGAAACTTATTCGCGCCATTGCTGGGACTCCTATGAATTCCATGAGCGGTTGTGCGCAATGATGTCCTGATCTGATCGCTATTCCTTCCTCATCAAGTATGGAGGCGAGATCGTGAGCATGAATGTCTCCCAAGTTGAATGAAATTACTCCGACCCGGTCATTTGAAGATCTCGGCCCATAAATCTTGATCCCTTTGACTGCGCTCATCTTGTTGAGAGCGTAGCTAGTTAGTTCTTGTTCGTGATCATGAACATTTTCGATTCCTAAACTGCTAAGATAGTCGATCGCTGCCCCTAGGCCTATGGCTCCTGCGATGTCGGGCGTTCCGGCTTCGAACTTGTAAGGAAGTTCATTCCATGAGGCGCTGGTGGTGTGAACCTCTTTGATCATTTCACCACCACCTAGGAACGGAGGCATCTCTTCCAGATGTTTCTTCTTGCCGTATAGAACGCCGATCCCGGTTGGACCCATCATTTTATGGCCCGAGAACGCCATGAAGTCACAATCAATCTCAGCCACATCCACCTTCATGTGTGGGATTGATTGTGCTGCATCAACCAAAAATAGTGCCCCTTGCCGATGAGCCATCCTGCCGATAGCGTTGACTGAGTTTATTGTACCTAGAACATTCGAGGCATGACTGACTGCTACCAGTTTTGTCTTCTGATCGATAGCCTGTTCTAATTGCTCTTGTCGGAGTGCGCCATCCTCTGTGATTTCGATAAACACAATCTCGGCACCGGTGTGCTGAGCAAGTAGTTGCCAGGGCACTATGTTGCTGTGATGTTCCATGATTGTGATTACTATTTTGTCGCCTTTGCCAACGTTATTTCTTCCCCAAGAATTAGCGACAAGATTGATTGCCTCCGTTGCGTTCCTTACGAAGATTATTTCTTCAGGATGAGCAGCGTTCGTGAACCTTGCGGTCTTCTCTCGTGCTTCTTCATACGCCAGTGTGGCTTCTTCGGCCAGTTTATGGATGCCTCGATGGATGTTTGCGTTGTATTGACGATAATAGGATGCGATGGCCTCGATTACAACAGTAGGCTTCTGTGACGTGGATGCATTGTCGAAGTAAACGAGGGTATTCCCATTTACCTCGCGTCTGAGAATGGGGAAATCTTCCCGAATTTTAGAAGTGTTGAATGTTCTTAGCGTCTCAACCAAGACTGGGGACCCACACGTATTCGGCATATTACATATGTCATAATCATATAAAGGCACCATTGCGAGGTGCTGTCAAGTCGATCGGTCGATCCAAACAACAACTTTACAGCTCCCATTGCGAGGCTCTGGTAACTTGTCGTTGGATTTTTTTGGGTGGTAGCTCGCGTCGGATATGCGCGGCAAACTGTTTGGTCAGTTTCCGAAAATCGAGTTAGAGATGAGGCCTATTACGGCAGCTGCTATGAGGATTATTGCTGCAAGAAGTAACGTCAGAGGGAAGAGGTCGATCAACTCAATCGTGTCCTCCATCGAATTACCAAGAGATAACAGTTTTCACCAGAAACCAGATGTGAGCACTAATATCTCTACCTTTGATTTCTATGCCCGCTTTATCCGCCGGTGTTTTTCCGTCCAGTGTGGTCCTACATAGTTGTGGTAGATTTGGTAGCCGGTTAGGACTGATATGTCAGTTTTTTGAGTGAGTGCATGACTTTCTATTCAATGCTCAAACTAGTATGTAAACGGTTGTTCCCTCAATTTTTACCTTGTATGTCTTTAGGGGAATTGTGGCTGGTGGATTCTGTACGTCCCCTGTCTTCAAATTGAATCTTGAGAGATGTAATGGGCAAGTGACTTCAGAGTTGGTTAGGAATCCATTGGATAGATCTGCGGTTTCATGCGTACACGTTCGATCCAAGGCGTAGATTGTTCCTTCAAGGTTTACGATCATCAAATTCTTTTCGCCGATATCGACGGGGAAGATAATTCCGGGAGGTACATCTGAGAGTTCACACGCTTTGACGAATTGGTTTATTTTGATAACCAGCGTGACGATGATTTGTTCTCTTTCAGTTCTATTCTCGCGAATGAAGGAAACGTTGAATTTGACGGATTATTATTGTTTCCTTGTAGTACGAGTTCTAGGTTTCTTCGTTCGTGGCTTCTCTGTTGATTCTAAGCGACGTTTCTGCGATATTATGATGATGGCAACTAGTATTGTGACCGCCACCGAGAATGTGTCTAAAGGTAGACTTGTTCGAACGATGAGTGTCTCTCGATGGAAAATAATGAACATCCCTGTCGGAAGGATTCCGAAAAGTTGTCCTACAACTTGGTATTGCCCTTCAGTTAATGCTGGGCTACCGACACTCAACATTGTGCTGTAAGTGCCGTGGCCGATGTAGGTTCCGTTCAAAGCGATTGCTAAATTGTTGGTTTGGTCGTAAATGTAAACTGCGTAGGTAGCATTGCTGATTGGCTGTGATCCATAGGTCATCGCTGGTGTTCCGATGCCAATTTGATTATTGCCCAAGTTGAGCAAGTTTAGTCCTCGATCTGCGAAGATCGTATTTTCCGTTCCGATTGGAGTTATCTGAATCGCGTTGAGGTATGAATTGTTGATTTCAAGATCTGCACCGTTTCCTTGATCGAAAGCCGAGAGATCGAATGGTCCCGAAGAGACCAGGGTTTGACTTCTAAGAAAACCGAACGGGTCTGCCAGGTTGCTGACGAATTCAAGCCTGTTCTGAGGGAGAGCAAATAACTGCCCTAGTGAGTATGCGGCGAATGCGTTCGGTTTTCGCAACGTGATTTCCAACGTTGAGGTATCGAGGATTGTTATGTTCTGAATTTGTTTCAAGATGTCATAGAATGGTGAAGAGGGCTTAACGTTACTCATGAGCCAATTAATAGTAGCACTCAGGTCGTCAATTGTGATTGGATCGCCGTCGCTGAAGTTTAGGTTATTGCGTAACACGAACGTTATGGTTTGCCCATTTTCGCTCAGATTCCACCTTTCAGCCAATCCGGTTGTCGGTGTGCCATCCGGACTCAGGCTTAGAAGTGGTTCGAGCACGAGGTTGAGAAGTGTCCAATCTAGAGAACTTGAGGTCGAGGTTGGATCGAGGTCACCGTATGTGCCTACGATTCCTACGGTAAGTTTTCCAAAATTAGGCGTATACTCAATCGCCTGTATAGTTTGTTTTAGGGTTGCCGCCAAACTGCCCGTTACTGGTACGATCATTGACGGATTGAGCTTGGTTGCAATTATCGAATATTTCGTGTAGACCGGTAACGCGGGTAAATCTCTACTTAGAATTCCCTGGCATTCCAGTAGTTGCTCCTTAATGATGTTCTGATTTGAAGTGGACATGAGTTGATTTACGCAGGAATCGAAATTGGTACTATTGTACCCGACGAGATTTGTTCCTAGAGGGACAGGTGCAATGTTGTTGCTACTCGCGAAGAGGTCGTATAACCAACTAGGACCTGAGTCGGCTGATACGGTGTCGATGTAAATGTCAAAGAGATATGTGTGTTTGACTTGGAAGTCAAAGTCAAAATCAGACAAGGGGAAATTTATGATGGGCAGTCCGATAGCTTGCATATCACTCGCAAATGAAGCCGCGGCTGCTGCATCAGCTGTGTCCGAGAGTCGACTGAGAATGAACATGGTCCGCATTACTTTGCCAGTGGCCGGGTCAATGCGATATGGGCCTGAAGACATATTGTATCCAGCGTTATCTAGCAGTTGCTTGGCCATGTCAGGGTCGTAATTGTAGGAATTCGCGGTGTTGTTCCACCAGCCTAACTTTCCATATGCAGGGGAGAAGAGTCCGCCATTCAAAGTATCGCCATAACCGTCTAGGGTTGTGTTTACTAATTTTTCTCGGTCAAATCCGTATAGTATCGCTTCGCGTAAATTCGTATCGTTTAGTGGCGAATTTCTTAAGTTCAATCCGATGTATGTGAATCCGAAATTTGAGATCGGTACGAGATTCACAGTAGAACTATTCAGTTGAGTTATGATTTCTGGTGTTACTTCGCTAAGGGGTAGGAGGTTTATGTCGCCATTTAACAGGCCTTTGATGGCGTCATCTGGAGTGGCATAAGGTCTGAGCGTTAAGGAATTTTGGTTCGGATGAGGAGTGAACCATAGAAGGGTCGGTATGAGCATTATGAGGAGCAGTAGCAGAAGTGCTGCAGCAGTAGTTTTCAATTGTGATGTTCGCCGTCTATGAAAATTCAATGTTGATTGTGAAATTTTCTGGGTACTGGCTGAAGCTGGAGGCTCCAAACAATGTGTTATGTAGCACGAGGAGATAGATGCCTGGAGCTACGTTTTCGGCTGAGATAACGGTGGACGGTCCACCCGTGGATGTTGACCATGCGAATTTTCCATCGCCCTCATATTGGGTCGTCGGGAATTCTGAAGATGCTACAAGATAACCATACGGCCCCGTTAGATGCTCCTGAATGTTGGTGCCATTATCGGACCAAGATAACGTGACCGTTATTTTACTGACGGCCGTTGGAACCACTATTGCAAAAGTTCTCCAATCACCCGCTTCATAACGCCAGGCCCAATCGAACGCTCCGAAGACCGCATAATCCTCATAAGGACTTTGCACAAGGCCGCCGCTATAATTGCCCGCTGCAAGAATCGGTACAAATACTGAGACAGGTACTAATGTCTCGGTTTGATTGACCGACACCAAAATCAACCCGCTATACGCTCCCGGCTCAGTTCCGTTCGGAACAGTAAGCGTTGCGATAATCTTGTCCCCACTGGTGTTCAGTTGGCTGATCCAAGACCACTGAACACGTTGGTAGAATCTTATGACCAATTCGAATGGAATATTGCCAGTTCCTCCATTATGTTCTAGAACAATGCGCACTTTCGGGATCCCTTCAAACTTCTCCAACGGTTTGCCTACTACAAGCTCTGATGTCGTTCCCGTCGGAGCGGCATTGGTAATTCTTCTTAGGTCACCTTGAGAATCTATCTGTGTGTCGTAAAGCGATGCAATCAGCAAATCCTTGTAGGTCCATGCGGTTGCGTTTACGAAGTCTGAGAAATGATAAACTAAAGTCACCTTCATCATATCCGCGTTGGACGGGAACTGGTCCTTAGGAAGCGTCACCCACGTTACGTTCCCGCTTGTAACATTCTGAACGTATCTGACCTGAATCAAATTGTAGTGGACTGCTTCTGTTTGCGGGTTAAGTGCGCCGCTCAAAGTAAACTCCGCTGTAGTTGATCCGCCAGCCGTTAAGATTCCGGCATACCAGTTTGTTGACATCATCGGAGTGTTCGGCATGGAAGACTGTAAGTTCAGTGCCCACGAATTGGCGAGCAAGGTCTGCACAGTCTGCCAACTTGTGGTCGAGTAAACGTAGTATCTATTCGGAAAGTTGCTGTCAAACCCTTCAGCAGCTGCGGCTACTGCTTCAAATATATCGACTCGACCAGATCCCTGGGTGTACGCATCGTAGGACAAATCGATCGCTGTACTTGAAAGGATCGCTTTAACACGGTCGGGTGACGGGGTCATGCCTTCGTGTGTTCGTCTATACTCTTGAACTACCAGTGCGATGGCGCCTGAAGTGACCGGCGTAGCCATACTTGTTCCCCCGAAAATATCATACGCTTTCGTTTCATTCCCATACCCAGTGAAGATGGGTTGGTCTGTGAATCCAAACGCGCCGATGTCGACGATGTCCGGCTTTGGTTCTCCTAATGAAGTCGGACCACGCGCGCTCCACGGGATCACTTCATCGTAACCGCCTCCCACTTCATGTGATGAAATACGATAAGCCGCATTTGCTCGGTAGGAATAGCTGGTTGAGGCGCCTACGGTTATCACAAGTGTGGCGGCAGCAGGGGAAGTGGTGGTGCCATATCCGAAGCCGCCGTTTCCAGCGGCCATCACCATAATAGTTCCAGGATAGGATGGATCAAGAAATCTGGGCAAACTGAAAGCATCTGCGAGTTGACTCATATAATCCGCTCCAAACGTTGAGGCTAGATCACCTATAGGATTCGAGTCACCCCAACTATTGCTGATGATATCAGCACGATGTTGTCCGGTATACTTGAACGCGAAATTTGCCGGGTCCCAATCGAATCCTGCCGCGTAATACCAACCGAACGTTATATCACCCAACCAAAGAGCCTTGACGCCGATAATTTTAGCGTCCGGAGCTATCCCTGGCAATGTATACAACGTTCCGTTTCCGTAGATGTTACGTTCCATTACTCCACGCGATGCGGCATTTGATGCGGTGCTTGTTCCGTGGCTTTCAAAATCAAAGAAAACGTTAATGAAATTCCCATTTGTGTCGACAGGGGGAACTAATGCGAATGGATGTCCCGTTAATCCTCCTAGATCGATACCGAAGCTGAGAAGTCCCGCGCTGAAGACTGGCACACCATCCGCAGTTTTGAAGCTGATCAGATCGTTACCTGGCGTTGCGTTATGTGGTTGTTCATCAGCGAAACTGTGGTCGTTCCATGCTGGATTCGGGGTAGGCCACTTCAAGCTGATGTTGAGTGACTGTGAAGCTTCGGAGTTAAGCTTGATCGCGTACTGTTTGAGGAACGAGTAGTATGCCGTGGAGGTATCAACTACGACAGTATCGTAAACGTTCGCTTGATGCGCATCTATGACGACCACTGGAAAATTAATTGTAACCGTTTCTCCTGAGACACCATCTTGAATACTCTCACGCAAAACTCCGAAATGATAGTTTCCCGACTTCGAAAGCTCGGAGGGTGCTCCGTAATCCTCACCAATCTTGACTTTCACAACTGACGCCTGAGCTGTAGTAGTCTGTGTGTAGCTCTGCGCATTCCAAACATCTACATACTTTCCTGCTGTATTCAGAACATTTCCCACACGTTGCACAACAAGGCTTGTTATCACGAAACCCTGCCCATCAGCGTCGAAAGAAATTGCTCTTCCAGCACTATCGCGAGCAATTGCATCGGTCAAATCTGGAACATTGAAATCCGTACCTGTATCGACGATCGCTATCGTCACACCATCCCCTTTTATCCCGAGCCCGTTCACTCTGTCGGCTCCAATAATCTGCCTCACCCGAAACATGTCTGAAGCCAATCCCTGTCGGTAAACATCAGCGTCCGGTTTAACGCGGTCAAGATCAACTCTCAGATCCGGATAGATGTAAGCAACTCCCGGACGTGAAGCCAGCCCTACCAAGGAATCTAATCGCGTCTCTCCGTAGATGAGCATCGGATCATTTTGAGGCCCAAGAAAACACTTACTGATCATAAACCCATCCGTAGTGGTCGGATCGGTACCTGGGCGTAACGCGACGAAGACGTAGATCCCTTGCCCATCAGTCCGTAATTGCGCTGTTATCTTGCCGTTTAAACGATCAATCAGAAGTGGATGAAGCTTGTACAGTGCCTGTCCGCTTCCTGAAACCGTACTTGTACCAAGGGATGACAATGTTAGTAGAAGAATGCAGATGGTTAGAATCTTCATCGGAAGATTAGGCACTTGGATCAGTGCGAGACTACTACGTGCGATATTTCAAATTTGCCTGAGAACGAGATAAGTAGGGTAATCGACAGCGTTGAAAATCATACAAAACCGTTAGATTGTTCACGGGGCAACTACTACAGTGTTGTATTCGCTCGGGAGGCTTATGATGGTCGAAATTAGAGAACTGGCGGAAAAGATTCTCGAATTCTTACACGGAGAAGATGAATCACGGGGACACCTCGAAGTTCACATGGCAGACTTGTACAAGAAATTCGAAAAGCAAGCATCATACGAAGTGGTTCTTCAAGCCATAGAATTCTTGGCCGACAGAGACTTAATCGCACCAACCAGCTACAGTCTCACTGCTAAAGGCAGAAGAGAACGCAACCTAAAACGCAAAAACTGACTACGATTGAGTAGGGCAGGATAATCGACTTCCATTGTCAACAGCGAAACTTGTTCTTGCTGTAGATCAGGGTACGACGAGAACGAAGGCAGTTCTCTTCGATCGAAAAGGTTCGGTATGCGGATACGGCGTTAGCCCTGTACCGCGAACTTTTCCGCATCCTGGTTGGGTGGAACAAGATCCGGAAGCGATCTGGCGTTCAGTTCTTTCTGCTACTAAGAAGGCGATGCGGGAAGCATCATGTTCACCTAAACAGATTGTGGCAGTCGGCATTGATGACCAGGGTGAGACGGTTGTCATGTGGAACAAGCGCTCCAGTAAACCGGTGTATAATGCAATTGTCTGGCAGTGTCGACGAACGAGCAATGAATGTGAAAAACTGAAGAAGCAAGGTTTGGAGGCTGAGATCACCAAGAGAACTGGGTTAATTATTGATCCATATTTCTCTGCAACAAAGATACGCTGGATTTTAGACAACGTCAAGGGCGTTGCGAATCTTGTAAGGCATGATGAAGCACGCTTCGGAACAACCGACACATGGTTAGTGTGGAAGATGAGCCGCGGTCACTATTTCGTAACAGATTGCGCGACTGCCTCACGAACACTGCTATTCAACATTCACGCCATGAAATGGGATTCCGAACTGCTTCGCATCTTCTCTGTACCTGACAGTGTTCTTTCAGAAGTCCACCCTAATTCAGGAGATATCGCACATACTGAGCCAGACGCGTTCCTCGGGATTGATGCTCCGATTTCTGGCATAATAGTTGATCAGCAAGCCGCACTATTCGGACACGGATGTTTCACTGAGGGCGAGTCGAAGAATACGTACGGGACTGGCTGCTTCATGCTCATGAATACAGGTCGTACTCCAAGAGTCTCCCGGAACGGTCTCTTAACGACTGTCGCATGGGTTATCGACGGGACGCGAAGTTATGCTTTAGATGGCGGAGTTTACGTTGCTGGGTCGGCGATTGATTGGTTAATTCGAGGACTCGGTATCATCAAGAGACCCGAAGAGACAAGTGAGCTCGCCTCCTCTATCCCTAACAATGAGGGTGTCTTCTTAGTTCCAGCGTTCGTTGGATTAGCCGCACCATATTGGGACTCGTATGCCCGTGGTACAATAGTGGGAATTACGGACAGCACAACCAGAGCCCACATCGTGCGAGCGACACTAGAGTCAATAGCCTTCCAGGTCAACCAGGTTCTAGCCTGTATGGAAGCTGATTCTAGATTGAAAGTTGATAAACTCAAAGTTGATGGTGGTCCGACTGGGAATCGCTTCCTAATGCAATTTCAAGCGGACATTAGTGGAATTCCCGTCGAGGTACCTCAAGTAAGTGAAGTAACCGCTCAGGGCGCGGCGTTCCTGGCAGGACTCGGGGTTGATTTCTGGAGTGATCCCTCCGAACTCATCAAATTGCAACGTACACATACTTACACTCCGCGAATGTCGGAGAATGAACGTACGTATCTTTTCGAAGAATGGAAGCGTGCGGTAGATCGTTCTCGTAATTGGGTAAGAAAATCAGCCTGAAAAGATTAAAGCAGCGCAAGCATGCCAAAACTGCGTCAACCTTGTCTAGTTCACAAAATGCATTGTACGCTTACGTTAACGGACAGTACGTACCAAAGGAGGAGGCATCCATCTCAATCTATGATCATGGGTTCCTCTACGGCGATGGTGTCTACGAAGCCATAAGATGTTACAACGGAATCGTCTTCAAGCTCATGGAACATCTAGATAGACTCTATGAATCCGCAAAATCCATCAAACTGACCGTACCGCTCAACAAAGAAGAATTAAGTCGTGTAGTCGTTGACGTCCTTAAGAAGAACAAGCTCAAAAATGGTTACGTTCGAATAGTTCTCACCCGCGGCGTTGGAAGAATGGGAGTCGACCCACGAAACTGTCCGAGAGCTACTGTTGTGGTTATGGCTGAGTCCAGAGAGCCACTGTTCGGGGAAAGCGTAAAAGGAATCTCGGCCATAATCTCATCCCTGAGAAGGACTCCTTCTTGGTCTCTTGATCCCAGAATCAAGACCCTGAATTACCTCAACAACATCTTAGCGAAAATGGAAGCAATTGATGCTGGAGTCGAAGAAGCAATCATGCTCAACGAACAAGGCTACGTGGCGGAGACCTCGACCGAGAACATCTTCATCGTAAAGAATGATGTCGTCTCGACACCACATCCTTCACTAGGAGTTCTGAAAGGAATAACACGAGACGTTATCATTCGTGCATTGAAGGAACTGAATTATCAACTTGAAGAGAGAAGCATCACGGTGCATGAATTATACAACGCAGACGAAATCTTCGTTACCGGTACCGCAGCTGAGATCGTACCGATTGTAAAGATAAGTGGACGTACCGTCGGTAACGGAGAAGTTGGTCCACGCTTCAAATCTATCCTCAACCAGTTCCGCAAATACATCGCCGATCCGAAGGAAGGTATCGCCCTCGGCTAATCCCACATACGTTCGACTCATTATCGTCCATGACTCGTAATGGAAACAATTAAGAGCGCGGAAACCCGCAACTTTCATTGCTTGTGGTGTACATCTTTTGGCAAGCAAACCTGTTTTTATCCGCGACGCTACTGGTCTAGTGAAAGCCATCGGCCCATTAGCCGCATTCCTCTTCGGAGCTCAGTGCATTAGTCCGCCTTCGTCAGGTTTCATAACCTA
>DASQZS010000179.1:0-6685 GCA_035638535.1 Candidatus Acidiferrum sp. | reverse complement strand
AGGTAATCAAACGCGCGAAAGCGTTCGGCATGCCTGTTGTTGCCTGGTCACGATCGCTGACCGATGATGATGCTGAGAAGTTAGGCGTAAGTCGAGCGCAGACAATTGATGAACTCCTAAGCAAATGCGACATCATCTCACTGCACGTTGCCTTGACCCCGGAGACCAAGCATCTTCTATCCGCGGAGCGCATCTCCAAATTGAAAACTGGCACGATCATTCTGAACACTGCACGGGGCGCGATCATTGATACTGCTGCTCTTGCTGAGGCGCTTAAAAGCGGACGTGTAAGGGCGGGACTTGATGTCTATGAAAACGAACCCCCTGAAGCACAGGGAAAATTCGCTAATCTACTTTCGGGCGTACCCAACTGGGTTGGCACACACCACATTGGTGCCTCAACCGAGCAAGCGCAAAGAGCTACAGCCGATGAGGCTGTTCGCATAGTCGAAACTTACGTTAGGACGGGAAACGTCGCGAATTGTGTGAACTTCGCAAAGGAAACATCCGCCGAGTACGAATTGATCGTTCGCCACTATGATAAGATAGGTGTTCTCACACGGATGTTGACAGATCTCAGGGAATCGAAGATTAACGTGCATGAAGTCCACAACATTATCTTCGAAGGGTCAAGGGCAGCCGTGGCGCGAATACAGATCGACACAATCCCACCAGAGGAGACCCTCAACAGAATATCGACGCGGAAAGATGAGATAATCCACATAAAGCTAGTGCAGCTACAACCAATCGCGACGCCAAAGAAAGCGTAACTACTTTCGAGTTCCGAGCTGGGATTGGCCCTGGCCATCTTTGACGGAAAGGTTGAAGCATTCAAAAAGCTGGCTCAAGAAGCAATCAACATTGCACCAGATAAGTCCAAGGTGCTTGGATACCCCCCAAACAGAAACGAACACCTCTGAAGACTAGTCGGGCCGACGTATCCGTTTCCGCATTCGCAGAAAGCGATACTTGCTTTCTTGGATCTAAACGCGTGTAGGAGGACGCAGAAACCTCGTTCCTCGGGTCGGAGGTTGCCGTCGCTTTACCATGCTACCGAGGAGCGATGCTTCTGAGTATAATGGCTGGCAGGAGTTCGCGTTCCCATCTACTTGTGTACGATTATTTGGTCCGAATGGCCAATGTTCATCCCACAGGTTGTAATTACCATCAATTATGAAAATCTCTAAGTCTTCCGGGGACGCAGCCGTTGGGATGGCTCCAAAGGCGATCACATTCCCGTCGACAAATGTACGGGTTTGGATAGTGTTGGCCACACCCTTGTAGGGTGCGTACTCTAACCATAGATTGCCATCGTGACCAAGCACTAAGACGGCGCTTGTACCATTTAAGAAAGACAAAGGTTGAAAGTCGTTCGCGTTGGAATCTATTTGTGAACGATTAGACTCCATTATGTTGAGGTCTCCAAACGGTGCAGGCTCGTACCACAAGTTCAGGTCGCTTCCAAGTACGAAGACCGATCCCGGAGTCGGATCCGGCGCCCAAAACTGAAGGACGTTTCCGTCGACTTGAACGCGGGATGGAGGTACCGTACCGAACGGTCCCGTCTCCAACCACAGATTACCATCATTTCCACGCACGAAAATCTGTTGATTAGCCATCATTAAACACCCAAGAAACAGTCTATAATATCGCGCCGAGTATTCTTAACATTTTGCCATTACAGAGATTGTACTATGCAGTCATCCTCATGTATATACAAAACATAAACTTCGAATCGTGAGATGCGAATTTGTGTGTGGTACCCTTGGTGCGCACACACACGAAAATACGGCTGACGACGTTTTTTCGCCAATTACTGTACATCAAGAATTTCTAGATTGAACCTTGTAGTCGTCTTCGTCTTAACCTCCGCACGTGGTCTAGCGATAAACTTGGCCTTTTGGTGGGGTGAAATCGTAACGGTGCCAAACGCAAGTGAACCATTTTCTTTTTCAGCGTAGACCGTTGAAGCGAGAACGCCTGCCGCATGTTGCTGATCGTTGAGTACGAGTGCAAGCTCGAAATCTGGAGACGGCTCAGCTTGTTCTAGACAAACCATTTTGCCTATCTTCCAACCTTTATCCTTCGAGTTATAGGGTATATCTATCTCTACTCGCGAAGCCCCTGTGTATAATTCAACTGCTACGGCGACGGTAGGCATTCTCATATCAGCACTAAATTAGTGTCAGCGTCACGCTTGATAGAATACTGAACGATTATCATTCTTGATAATCTGCGTCGCGGTTGGAATGTGAAACGTCGTCGTTTGTAGTTGAAAGCGTGTGTGGGTATGCTGTCTTCGTCTACGACGCAATCTCTAACTCATTGCGTTTCGACGGTCAATCTTCAAGCTGTGGCTGCAAGTGGGATACCAGTTTGGTAGTCGCCGTATTTCGGTCGAGTGTTCGATCCAACAGCACTACACGATTTTGGGCGTAGCGAGCATGCGCGAGTTTCCTAAGAATAATTGACTGCGCCTTGCCACGACCAATATAGGTGCCAACAGAGTAATGCAGACTGAATCCGACAAGGACTATGAGAGCGTAATGGTAAGAAGTAGGTGCCCCTACCCAGAAAAATTTGTAGAAGAGTCCTAGCAGACCGACCAGTAGGTTGAGGCTGATGATCGCTCCGAACACAGTGGTTAGAAGAGTTGAGTGAAATGGTGCTGAGTTGATGCCGATGATCTTGAAGCGCCTGAAATATGGAAGGGCGATTGAAGGAGCGAGGCCTGAGATCATGGTTATCGTGATCAATCCGGGTATCAGAGTGAGGGAAAATAGAACACCGGTAGTATGTCGAGGAGTAGCTAGGAAGTTCAATGAATGCACTAAAAACCGTAGCATACCGGGCTTTGTACCTAGAGTCTTTGACGGGTCAGCACTGTAAATGTCCCATCCTAGAGCAATCGATGTGAAGAACAATACAACTGGTAGGCAGATTAAGTGCGATCTCCGGATGATCGCCTCTCCGGGTTGTATCAGTTTTTGTTCTTTAGGTCTGATCACTTGCTTCGTCTTAGTGAGTTTCCCAATCAATCCGGCTAAGTTTAACGAGCATATGCCTCCGAAGAGTACGATTGACACATAACCTAGGCCTATGACCAGAGCCCCGGCGATTGACGTCAAGAGTGCGATTGCTAATGGATCAAGTCTAGCATGCTGAAGTTGTGGGATTGAGAACGTTGAGATCGCAGCGACAGAATACGCGACAAATCCTAGGATCAGTGGTGCGGCAGCATCAATGACCTTAGGCATTTGCCTAGACGATTTCATTATTTGTTTAAGGCCACCAGTGCGATTCCTATGACTAAGCATCAATGTCTTTGCGAATATTTCTTACAAGCTCTTCAATTTCTCTGAGTCTAGTTTCTTTATACTCGGACAATGGTTATCGTAGCAGCAGCATCGTGGATAATCAATTCAATATTCATGCCGCCAGAATGGCAACATCGCCTGTCGGAACGTCGAAACGTATGCAAGTGTATGCTTGCAACGACGGATAGCACACGAAACTAGTACATGCCGACTATTCTACACAGCAAATTGGTACTCATTATCAATTTCTCGGAGTCATTGTTGTTGTGTGTGTGCGCACCACTAGACCCACACACACGAAAGTCGTTTAACTACAACAACGGACTATGTCCTACGCTGCTTCTGGAGAATCATGTCCTTCACGCTAATTGTTGCGATCGACATTATCATGTCTCCGCGGACCAGCATATCCACACCGACAGCAGCCATTTCTACTGTCTTCGCGTTCGCGTCATGATCGCCAAAATCGATACCGCAAACAGTGTGGCCACAGTTGCCGATCCTGATCAGTCTAATTCCCGTCAGTATGTTGTGTGGGAACTCTTCGATCCCACTGTCGTCAACACTCCAGTACTCGAGAGTGTTGTTGAAACCTTCTCTCGTTATGCGTGGCTGTCCGTCAACTTTCACTTTCTTGACTGTGCCATCGTTGATTCGATAATAAATATTCGTTGGACCTCCTATGTCATTTATCGCGGATAAGTTGATGGTGAAATCGCCTCTGTGCATGGAACCATCATAGTCATTGGCAGTCCGCAAGGGAATGGGTACAACTCGATAGATTCCCCAACCATACGGAAATGTGTAGGTTCTCATCACTTCTTCTTTCGGGTTCACTTCAATCACGACGGCACCGGTACTGTTCGAAAGAGGTGATGTTATCCCACTACCTGGGAGATAGTGGCTTTCGGAACCAAAAGTTCCTATCGCATCCCCGTTCGGCAAAATATCTGCCTCTCCCCAGTATGGACTCCAATCAAGTCTAGGCGCCTCCCAACTCCAACTTATCTGAGCTGTCTTATTCTGCTCGTTCACTGTGATCTCTAATATCCTACTGTGCGCGTTCGTTCCTTCAAAAGTCGCGGGACAAGGTGGAGTCGCAGTCGTATTGTGATATTCATTATCAAACATTAGAAAGACGTCTGGTTGCAATTCGTGAACATCATGCGCATCGTACCACAAACTAGGAACCGGTTTCCCATTTGTCCCTAGCAATGTGAAATCGCCGTGTTCGCCTAAGCACCAAATGGTTTGGCTGGTGGTCCGGTTGATTTTGCAGAACGTGCTAAGGTGTCGCATGTTGAAGTAAATCACGTTCTCTTCGAAATTCCATTGAAGGCTATTCCCGTGAGTGAGATCTATCACCCTCTCTCCGTTCACTGTATTGGTTTCGTTACATTGACAGTTGTCGCTAAGGTCGAAGTGGCCGTCCGCATAGGTGTCCCAACTCCACAATGTATTACCGGTCATGTCGAGCTCCACGATTTTATCCATTAGCACGTTTTTCCCATCGATCTCTCTGATGTAACTGGTCAATGTTAGAAAAGTGCGAGTAAGTGAATTATAGATTATGTCATGGTGACCGGAAACCATGGGAAAATCTGCAGTCAGATTTGTCTTCAGATCCCAGAAATGTGTGGAGTTTTCTGGTTCCCCTTCATACATCAGCGTATCGTAGTTCATGAATCTGACAGGCTCGTAACTCTGATCGCCACTGGTTTCACGAAGATGAAGTAGTTGGCCGTCAGTCGTCATTACGACGAGGTAGCTGCGCGTTGGAACGTAGAAATTCGACATGTTGAAATCCCACAACCCAAACGCAAGATACCCATCCCATGCCATACCGTAAGTATCGATTTTGACGGGAACAACAAAATGGTCAACTGTCGAATGAAGCTGAACCGCACCGTAGGACAATTGAGCGCGTGACAAGCAGAGGCCCAAAATGAGCACGGCGATGAGTGCCGACACGGACCGTGAGTTCCGGTGGAAGCAAATACCTCGCGACAATCAGGATCAACTTCACTCAGTCTTTTGCTAAATTAATAAGACATCTTTTACTGAAGATCGGCGAAACACGAATAAAAAAGTCACTAGTCTGCGAAGACTATTGACTTCTGAACAAGTCTCTGCGCATGTCGCGATTGTTGTAGCATCGCTCATCAAGGCCTTTAACTTGAAACAAGTATCTATGGTGATAGGTGAGACCTGATGGACGTCTATCACGCGATCAAGACGATGCGCTCCATCCGACAGTTCACTCAAGAAAACGTGCGTGATGAAACCATTACAAAAATCCTTGAAGCAGGACGTTGGGCAGGCAGTGCGAAGAATACTCAGCCTTGCCAATTCATAGTGGTGAAGAATCACGAAATGCTGAGCCGTTTAGCAGCGTGTGGCAAGTACGCAAGCCACTTGCGAGACGCTGCATTCTCAATTGTTGTCGTGACGGAGCCGGTAGCGTTAGCAGCTGAGTTCGACAGCGGGCGTGCAATTCAGAACATGATGCTTGCTGCCTGGGATGAAGGAGTTGGATCATGCATGGCAACATTGCAACCCGACGAAGACGAGGCGAAAAGGGCATTGGCCGTACCTGACGATCTGAAAATACAACAAGCTATATCATTCGGTTATCCGAGCGGTGGACCCCCGACCATTGAAGGAAAACCGTTGAAAGACGTTCTGGCACAAACGGGACGCAAACCTCTAGCAGATATTGTGCATTACGAGAAATGGAAACAAGAGTCAGCTGATTAAGCGCAAAACTGTCTAAGGTCAGATTAGAGTAGCTTCCCAATCGGCTTTTCTACCGATTCGATGCTTTCTTACCTGCTAACGTCGTATCCTCGATTATGTCGCGAGCTCTGTTAGCGGCCCATGCGACGATGGGAGTGCATACCTCTGCGTGAACTTCCGCTTGATACGCCCTAGCTCCATCCTGCGTCTTCAAGTTCGCATTTGTTAGCTCTCGACATTTGCAAGAACCAAATCTGTTTCGGAAATCATTGTAGAATCGATCAACTGCCGGATAGCATGGCTCTCGGCTTTGTTTCCCCGTGTCGCGACCTAGTGCTAAGCTCATTGCCATTACACCGCCAATAAGCGCCCCACAGACATCGCCGTTCCGACTAATGCCGCCTCCGAAACCGGTGGCAATCCTCGGAATCACCTCATCATCACCAATTCCTGTTGAGCCGAGTTCATTCTTGACTGCCAATAACACGGATTCCGCGCAATTCAAACCGGAGTTAAAGTTGCGTTTCGCGGTTTCTTCGAGGCTCAAGACTTTTACCTAAAATGACACCGTTTGCAGAATGTAATATACCCTCCTTACAAGTTCCAATGTGAGAATTGAACCCGAGCCTCCT
>DASQZS010000178.1:0-5446 GCA_035638535.1 Candidatus Acidiferrum sp. | reverse complement strand
AGAAGTCTCCAGCAAACTGCATTCGATGCTCTACAGTAAGAACGAGGATACGGAACCCCTCCTTATAGTAGACCAAGCGTCTATGCCGAGACGCCTTTTTCTGGTTCGGTACTATATTGGAGGTGCCGGGGAATTTAGCCGCCCTCTATACAAGAAAGAGCTGACTGGTTACGATTGCGAAATTGGATTACTCTACCCAACCCAAACTACGCATCTTGACACGCTGCAGGACCTTGTCGAGTCACAGACATACGGTTCTTCAGAAACGATCCTCTCACGGATCATTATTAGAGACGCATCTACAGGAGAAAATCTTACACTCAAAGCTGTGATTTCGAACACACTTGTCGAAAAATTGGTTGGTTTATACCAGTTCGCTTGGTGAATAGCTAGACGGTTGATATCTGATGAATAAGCTCGGTTTGATGTTCGGGATTATACTGTTAATCATAGCGTTCGTTGTATCACCAATACCTCTCGCAATCACTCTCAGTGAACCAACTCGAGAAGTCGTGCTTTATCCGAACGTACTCTTCGCGGTTCCACTAATATTGCTGAGCGCTTTGTTGTTATTGTACGGTGTTACCACTGACAAGAAAACCGCTTAAAGCAACCCGATCTTCTCCAACGCTGATCTTCATAATGAATTCAGGAAGCAGCTGACCACATTGGTAGAACAAGACATAGGAATCATAGGCCTTGGCGTAATGGGACACAGTATAGCCCTCAACTTCCAAAATCATCACTATTCAGTCGCAGTCTACAACAGAACCGAACAAAAAACCCGAGAATTCGTGCAAAACCATCCTGAAATTCAAGGAACATACTCCATCAACAATTTCCTAAACACCCTATCAAAACCTCGAAAGATTCTACTGATGATGACAGCCGGACCAGCCATAGACGACACTATAACAAGCTTAATCGGATCGTTATCGCCCGGAGATATTTTGATGGATGGCGGGAACTCCTACTTTCAGGATACGGAACGTCGATCCGTTCAGGTCGAAAGGGAAGGAATTCACTTCCTTGGAATCGGAGTGAGCGGCGGAGAGGAAGGCGCGCTTAAGGGACCATGTCTCATGGCAGGAGGATCCAGAGAAGGATTCGACCAAGTTCATGCAATGCTAAGCAACATCGCCGCCCAAGCGGACGGCACCTGTTGCCAATTTCTCGGTTCAGGAGGGGCTGGACACTACGTGAAAATGATACATAACGGAATCGAATATGCCATCATCCAAATCATTGCGGAAGCCTACGACCTTCTAACACGTGGCGCAGGGCTTACAACTCAACAGGTTCACGCGATTTTCAAAAATTGGAGTGCTGTCAAAATGAACTCATTCCTAATGGAGATTGCAACCGAAGTCCTATCCACAAAAGATCAGGACACAAAGCTACCCCTTGTCTCCCTTATTCTAGATCGAGCACAACAGAAAGGAACCGGGAAATGGACTTCCCAAAACGCGATGGACCTCGGAATACCCACGCCAACAATAGACGCTTCGGTAACCGCACGCAACATGTCTGCACTCAAAGACGAACGAGTCTTCGCGTCAACCCGACTCAAGGGACCTAACCCCGAGAACGCAATAAAACCCACTGAACGGTTTGTTGAAGCTTTGGGTGATGCTGCGCAGGCTTCAATCATAATCTCGTACGCTCAAGGATTCCATTTGATGCGCGCAGCTTCCGAAGAATATCAATACAATATTCCGTTCGCTGAAGTTGCTAGAATCTGGAAAGGCGGATGTATCATTCGCGCTAAATTACTCGACCCAATCAAGCACGCATACAACTCAAATCCATCACTACAGAATCTTTTGCTAGATCCTGAAATTACTTCTGCCATCAGCGGACTCGACAGCAACTGGCGTGAAGTTGTCGTACAAGCCAAAGAGGCAGGGATACCCATCTCTGCAATCGATGCATCCCTAGACTATTATGACTCCTACAGAAGCGAACATTTACCAGCCAATATGATCCAGGGCCTACGAGACCGATTCGGGTCTCACGGATACGAAAGAACTGACAAACCGGGACATTACCATACGAATTGGTCAAGCTGACCCGCAATGACTGAATATACAAAGCAGCTGTCCAGCTCGAGTTGATGAATTTGGCCTACTGGTTGTTCAAATCTGATCCTGACGAGTACTCTTACGATAACCTCGAGAAGGATGGAAAAACCGTATGGAATGGAGTAACCAACAATTTAGCACTAAAGCACCTACGCTCCGTAAAGAAAGGAGATCAAGCATTCATCTATCACACAGGCTCAGAAAAGAGAATCGTAGCTATTGCCGATGTAACCTCTGAACCCTATCCGGATCCGGGAGCTAAGAATCCGAAACTTGTCGTAGTAGACCTTAAACCGAAAAACAAGCTTGGAAAAACAGTTTCGTTAGAACAACTCAAAGCTATTCGTGAATTCGCGGATTTCGAACTCATCCGTCTTCCAAGGTTGAGCGTGATGCCGATTGACGAGCCAACGTGGAGACGAATTCTTCAGTTAAGCGGATCCTAGAGCATTCGTTTCATGGCGATTTAGACTTACTAATTTCTTCCTTCAATTCATCGTAAGCGCCCTTCATTTCAGTAACACTCGTGTCATCCTCGAGGGTCGACACGTCACCGATAGGTTTCTCCTCACAAACCGCGCGGAGTACTCTTCGCATGATTTTTGCACTACGCGTTTTCGGTAATTTGCTGACGAAATAGATCATCTCCGGCACAGCGATTGGACCAATCGTCGATCTAACATGCTGTGCGAGTTCCTTTCTGAGATCTGCGCTAGGTTCAAAACCAGGTCGCAGCACAACAAAAGCAACCGGAACTTCCATTTTCACTGGATCCGATCTTCCTATTACCGCGGACTCAGCCACGGCGGGATGGGAGATCAAACTATCTTCCAGTTCAATCGTTCCTATCCTATGACCCGCAACCTTCAACACCTCATCAGCTCTCCCAAGAAGCCAAAAGTAGCCGTCCTCGTCCCTCAAAGCGTAGTCTGCCGGATAGTATACGCCAGGAAACTTGGAGAAATAGACCTGTTTGAATTTCTCCGGATCATTCCAAAGTGTCATGAATTGTCCCGGCCACGGACGCTTAATTACAATATAGCCCCTCTCACCCGATTTCACGGATTCTCCATTATCGTTGAAAACATCAGCATCAACACCTGCCAATGGAAACGTAGCGGAGCCTGCCTTGAGGGGGATAAGTGCTAGGTTAGGCTGCGGACTGATCAAAATTCCTCCTGTTTCGGTCTGCCACCAAGTATCCACTATAGTAGCTCTCTCATGACCAATATGCTTGAAGTACCATCTCCAAGCTTCCGGGTTTATCGGTTCCCCGACCGTTCCCAGGATTCTTAACGAGGACAATTTGTGTTGTTGTGCGTACTGTTCTCCAAACTTCATATGCATTCTAATTGCAGTCGGACTTGTGTAGAGAATCGTAACTCCATAATCGTCAATTATTTTCCACCACCTATCCGGTGTAGGAAAATCAGGCGCCCCTTCATACATTACCGAAGTCGCGCCGGCAAGCAACGGTCCATACACAATGTAGGTGTGACCGGTTATCCACCCGATGTCGGCGGTGCACCAGTACACATCACTATCCTTAACGTCGAAAACCGTTTTCTGAGTGTAATACGCCCAGGTCATGTATCCTGCGGTGCCATGGGTTGTTCCTTTTGGTTTCCCAGTTGTTCCTGACGTGTAAAGAATGAACGCTGGATGAGTACCTTCAACTCGTTCCGGTTCAACATCTTCGTTACATGACGAGACGATTTCGTCGAACCAGACGTCTCGACCCGGAACCATTGTTACAGGACTATTCGTTCTCCGTACAACTACGACCTTCTCTATATCACCGCCTCCCTGTTTGATTGCTTCATCAACAATCGGTTTCAGTTCCAGAACCTTTCCCTTCCTGAAGGCGCCGTCAGATGTGATCACAATCTTGGATCGAGAATCGGTCATTCTGGTTGCAACTGATTGAGCGGTAAAGCCGGCGAAAATAACTGAATGAATTGCTCCAAGCCTTACAGTAGCAAGCATTGCGATTGGAAGTTCCGGAATCATTGGAAGATAAATTGTAACTCTGTCTCCTTTCTTTACTCCAAGCTTCTTCAGAGCCGAAGCGAATCTGTTCACTTGTTCGTGAAGTTCACCGTAGGTTAATGTTCTCTTCTCGCCGTTTTCAGCCTCCCAGAAATATGCGACTTTGTTAGCTCGGGAACTGGAGACATGTCGATCCAGCGCATTATAGCAAATATTTGTCTCCCATTTAGGGAACCACTGACCGTAGGGTGGCTGATCTAGTTTTTGAAAAACTTTCCCATCTCGAAGGTACCAGAAAAGTTCGCTACTAACTTTTCCCCAATACGATTCGGGATCAGTTAAACTTCTTTTATGATTTTCAATCAGCTTACTAATGTTAGGACGGTTCTCTGGAAATATCCATGTAGACGTAGGTAGGATATCTCGGAGCGCCATCTCTTCGCATCCTGCACGTCAAAATGAACTTCGTCTCTATGAACCATATAGATGATTCGCTCCGAAACACCATATATCAATTCAATACATTAATCATCTGCGAAAAGACGGAGCACCGTGACATGCCAACTTAAGCGCCCTCCGAACATCCTCCGTCTAACAACTACACCAATTTTCGGTCTTTTCCAACTATTACTTAACGATAAGCAGTGCGCTTAATGATTGCAACTACAAGAAACTTCAACGGTCAAAGATGACTGAAAGGATCAAAACCTCATCAGGAACTAAATGGGAAACTGTGGTTGGATACTCTCGAGCAGTGAAAATTGGCAAAGTAATCCATATCTCTGGAACAACCGCAACCGACCAAGAAGGAAACCTAGTAGGCGTCGACGACGCGCAAAAACAGACAATTCAAACCTTACTCAACATAAAGCGAGCATTAGAATCAGTAGGCAGCTCACTCGAAGACGTAGTCAGAACCAGGATCTATGTGACAGATATTTCGAAATGGGAAGAGACCGGCAAAATCCATGGAAAATTCTTCAAAGATATCCGTCCAGCAACATCGATGATCGAAGTCAAACGACTGGTTGACCCCCGAATGCTAGTTGAGATAGAAGCAGAAGCTATACTGAAGTAGTACGATTAACGGTATTCGTTCGGGACGGAGACTATAATGAAGACACAAGCAGGAACCGTGAAACTGGGAAACATTTTCGACAATATTCAGACCACGCGTGACGGAATCCTAGACTTCAAAATGTTCCTAGCTGGAGAATGGATCTCCCTACCTGAACGAATAGAAGTCCGTAGCCCCATAGACCACGAAGTGATTGCTACCGTCCCAAGTGCATCCGAATCCGAAGCCGAAATAGCCGTTAGGTCATCATATTCGAATAGGAACGCGATAAGAACAATCCCTGCCGTAGAGAAAATAG
>DASQZS010000177.1:0-8035 GCA_035638535.1 Candidatus Acidiferrum sp. | reverse complement strand
TTGATGTTGTTGGCGAACGTGTGAATACTCCAAGAATAGTCGCCTGTATACTGGAATGCGAATGCCACCTGAACGTCACCCTTTGACCCTGACACGTAGACGACGTCATCGTGAAGCGCATTCTTGGATTCATTCAGGTATTTTACGAACTCACGTAATCCTCCGTCATACCTGAAGGTGCGTGATTTCGGCGGAATCAGTCGGTCATCCGTAAGAATGATCGAAAGATCACTAGTTAAGAAGGCTAATTCCCGGAGTCGAGCAGCTATTATTTTGTAATCGAACTTTGTCTCCTCAAAAATCTGAGGGTCAGGCTTGAAGGTTACAGTCGTCCCATGGGCAGATGGAGGACCTATCTGTTTTACGGGGGCAACGGGCACTCCGCGTTCATATCGTTGCTTGAACGTTCCGCTCTCAACGCGAACTTCAACCTCTAGCCATTCGCTCAGCGCATTGACTGCTGAAACACCGATTCCATGCAACCCGCCCGAGACGCTGTATGTCTTATGATCGAATTTGCCACCTGCGTGAAGCATCGTCATAACGACTTCAAGCGCGGATTTCCCTGTCTGCGCATGGATTTCTACTGGTATCCCGCGTCCGTCATCAACAACTGTTGCCGTATCATCGTTGTTCAGGGTAACGGTGATGTTCTTGCAGAAACCTGCAAGGGCCTCGTCAATTGAGTTGTCGACAACTTCGAACACGAGGTGATGAAGACCTCGAGCGTCTGTGCTGCCAATATACATGGCCGGCCGTTTTCGAACGCCCTCCAAGCCCTCCAAGACCTGAATTTGGTCTGCAGAGTATCCTTGCTGACTTGACATAACCTTCACAAACAGTTTCCGTATCCAAATTAACGCGGTTTAAGACCAAAACAGGCTCCTCAGGCACAAAAGCTTTGCATGCTCAAAACAGGGAAAAGAAGCATGAATATTCGTTAAACGTGCAACAAACTTCACAATCGGCTTGGATTCACTGAAATATGCCGAGATTTAGCTAAAACCGACTACAAAGATGGTTATGATTCTCGAAACGGTGATCAGAATGCCTTGTCGAGCAGTTGTAAGCCTGGCTTTTGGGGGAAGCATAACGGGAGAATTAATCGCACTCAAGGCGGATAATTGCGTAGGCGTTTAAGGCTCGCGAAGATCGCACCCTACACCACCACAAAAGTTGAGTTTTACGAGTATAGCTTTTCATGCGATCATGTCACCCAAAAGATCGAAGATCGGTGACAGTTCCAACATCCAGAACTCCAATTGTGGTCGCTCTATTGTTTGCGACGCTCACGTAAGCATGCCATTTGGTCTTTGTCGGTTGGAGTGAGGTCAAATTGTCACTCAGCATGGTTTTGATCAGTCACACGAGTCCCATGTCGGGCGCAGGTGGTTCGATGTTCTCGATGACTCATGACCGCCAAGAGCCCGAGAATAATTCTGGCTGCATTGATCTTGCTCTTAGCGGTTGTTCAAGCTGGAACCTTGATGACGCCATACGTGAACGCGTCACAGGCAACGAGTGCTGCGCCTACGATGTGGCATACCCAGCAGGATTACCTTAGCGTTCGCATGGTTGGCGGATCAGACTGGGCACGTGCGGCGGTTATTCGCGCGATGAACGAATGGAATTCTCAGCAGGAAGCGTTTATTCAGAAATATTATCCGAACGAAACCTACAGCTTACCAAACAGCTGTGTCACAAACACGACCGTCGCCTGTGTACAAGGCGTTGAGGCAAGTAGCAGTATGACTAACAGCTACGTGTTCTACGAGGACGAGATCACTGCAACTCCAATGGTCACAGTGCTCTTCAGCCCCGTTCATTCTCAGCAAGTAACAGCAATCGAGCACGCGTCGTCCGAATTAGCGGTAACAGGTTTTGACGGAAGCAAATTCACTATTTCAGTCCTCGCGGCTCTAACAAATGTTCCCGACAACGCAACTTCGAGTGAAGTTCTTTACAGAGTTATGGTTCACGAGTTTGGTCACGTTATGGGTCTCGGTCACATTTTTGACGGAAAAGACATAATGGATGGAGATGCTTACTTCATATTGGATCTCAGCAAGAAATCGTTCATCTCAACCGTTGATCTATATGCAATCCACTACCTAGCAGAATTAGGAAGCGGAAAACTGAGGCCATACAGCTTCATACCTCTACCCACCGCGATTCCTTACCAACTAATCGACGTCGACCAATAAGTTCTCCAATCGGACCTTCATCAATTAACCAAAACGTATCACAGATTATTTTCTCAGATTAGTTAGTGATTCCTACCTCAATGTGAATGCCACCACTATAGCTCGAGTGTGGAGGTAGGATGGTTAGAGTTATGGTTACCTGCTGATTGTTGCCAAGAATCGCAATCGGAACCGGTGGATTCGTACTCAGCATGGTGAATCCGGGATCCTGCTCAGTAATCGATTTGACCAGTACTGAACTTGGTCCGTTGTTTAACTGCTGGTAGGAGATTGACATCTTTACGATGATCACCTCAGTCGAGTAGAAGTACTGTGTACTGTTTAGAATCGAAGCCATTACGGTCAAGTTGGAGGTCGTGGGATTATCGTAATTAACAATCGCAGCAGGAACCAACGAAACCCAACTGGACGTTTCAGGAATATAGTCCGTCTCAACGACGACCACAGAAGGGTCGGTATAATATTGTAGTCTCGTAGGCTTCTGACCATTCAACACGGCGAACGTAATTTGTCCGGTAGCGTGCTGACCGCTCATGAGCATTATGTTTGTCAGCGGATTCTTTTCCCCTGAGACAGTACTGGAATTATAGACGGACAGTTCGTTTGTGGTGAGATGAAAATTGGACGTATCTAACTGCCAACTCTCGCCACCGATGTAGGACGCATTTACTGTAAGTAGATAATCCGAATAGCCTGTTGGGGCATCAACCTGATCAAAAGCTACGCTCAAAATTTCAACGCTGTATGTTGAATTCGAAGCCACAGTTTGAGAAGTAACACTCTGAACTTGAAGCACGCTACTGCTTATTGAGGTGGTAGTCGGCAAGTTGGAAGGGTTGTTCGTTAGAGGGTGCACGGAAATCCCCACGATGATCCCAATTACGAAAACAGCGGCAACTATGGCGATTAATCTAAATCTTGAACCAGTCGACAAATTAGCTTCAAGCGCCAAATGAATCGGCATCCCTTAGCAAATGCCGATCGAATAAGTCGTCCGGTAGATATGTACGCCCTTTGGTCTGAAATGGAGTTCAGAATCGGTTAGTTTACTTACCGTTTCTGTTGACATAAGCCTTCCTGGCAGAGGTACTTTAGAGTGAAAATAATCTCACACAAGATGATTGCAGTAGGTCTTGTATCTATTGTAATCTTCGTGATGTTTCCATTTGTAGTTCCCTCTGCCCAAGCAACTCCCAGCCTCTGTACGCTTCAGATTTCAGGAATGGACATACCGGCAACGGCGCAACCAGGACAGAATATCCCTATCAGCACATATCTCTCGATCGCTTGCAGCGGGACTACACAATATCTACTTGCAAGAGTCGACATATCGCAAATGAACTCAACCAGTACCCTTTCAGAGAGCAGCCTAGGGTTGGGAACTGACGTGACACCGAGAACCTGGAATATCTCTCTCCTTAACAGCGTTCAGGCACCCATATCAACGGGAACTTGGAATCTAACCGCGCATGCGTGGGTTTTCGCGAGCACTCTAGTCGTCGCCGAATCAATCAAGTCTTTTCAAATACAAATAGTTCAACCCGGAACGATTACAACCAGCAGCCTGAACAGTACAACTCCCTCACCACAAATGATCAGCCAAACCGCTCAGACCACACCTCTGGCCACCTCAACAACACAATCCGCATCATTTCCGACGAACCAACTCGGATTGGCGGGAATAGTTATCGTACTCCTCGTCGCGTCAGTAGTACTTGGAAAGCGCAGAAAACAAGCAGCTACTCTTCTGGGCGACAAGCAAGTAACGATCACACGTAACCAGACGAAACCAAACGAGCAGGTCTCAACCGCAAGCACCATTTTAACAGGCTACAACGAACTCGACTCGCTTCTCGGAGGCGGACTGCCAGAAGGCTACTCAATCTTAATCTTATCTGAGTCATGCGACGAAATGGACTTGATCATGCGAAAATTAATTCAATCCACTATCTCTCAAGGTTATTCCGTTTTCTTCGTATCCCGTGACGTAATCAAAACACAACATCTGATCGGCAGATATCCAAACAACTTCTACGCATTCAACCCAATGGCTGACAAAATGCCAACTTCCACAAACTTATTCAAAATTTCAGGCGTCGAAAATCTCAGTGACCTCAACATTTCACTCGGCAAAGCAATGGAACCCTTACTGAAAGAAACATCAAAGCGATTGCTAATCTTAGACTTAATCTCGGACGCACTGCTCGAACATAAGGGATTAACAACAAGAAAGTGGCTTAATGATTTCATCGTCAAACGTAAGGCCGACGGATTCACGATCTTAGGAATCTTCAACCCCAATATTGTTTGGAAAGCTGACGCTCAAGCCATAATCGACCTCTTCGACGGCGTCATAGAGGTGTTTGAAAAAGGCCTTCGTGAAAGAGCAAGACGATTTCTTATCATAAAGAGAATGTATGGAAGAAAATATGCTGAGAAGGAAATAATGCTAGATAGAGAAAGACTCCACCAAGCAGAAGATCGAGATAACACAACTTAACCTGACATTATGCAAATTGATAAATCCGATTCGAATAGCTTGGCAAAAATAGGCCATCAAAAGAGACATCATAAAGATCAACAATGTCGACGCAATCAACGTTCTCTACCCAAGGTACCTGAGGCCGTGAAAACGAGAGATAGTTGTACTGTCCTTGGCATCGTCAAGTCCGCGTTGATGGGCTTTTCTGAGGTTTGTCAAGCGGCGAAATTAACGAAACGGAGATGCGATAATCACACCGAAGCATTTACATCAATTAATTCAAACTACCTATCATGGGCCGATATCCAGAATCTTTCATTGAAGGTATTCCCAAGTCCGAATTACACTTACATATTGAGGGTACTCTAGAGCCAGAACTGCATTTTGAAATTGGAAAACGGAATTCTGTCAGACCTAAATACAAATCCGTTAACGACCTCAGAAACGCCTACCGGTTTGGCAATCTTCAAGATTTTTTGAATATTTACTATGAGGGATCGAAAGTATTGCTAAAAGAACAAGACTTTTACGATTTGACATTGGCATATCTTGATAAGGCTCATAACGAAAACATCTTGCATGCTGAAATTTTTTTCGATCCACAAACACACACTGACAGGAATGTCAGATTTGAAACTGTTATTAACGGACTTCACAGAGCACTTGAAGATGCCAAGAAAAAATACGGACTGTCAACTAAATTAATCATGTGTTTTCTAAGAGACTCGGATCTAAAATCTGCGTTTAACACTTTGGAAGAAGCACTTCCATACAAGGACTTGATCACAGCTGTTGGACTCGATTCCGCCGAAGTCGGTAATCCTCCCTCGAAATATAAGGAACTTTTCGATGCTGCTCGCCAAGAAGGGTTTTTGACTGTTGCACACGCTGGTGAAGAAGGCCCCGCAGAATATGTTCGGGAAGCAGTTGATCTGTTAAAAGTTTCTCGCATAGATCATGGAAATCACTCCTTGGATGACGAAGATTTAATTCAAGAATTAGTGAGCAAAAAAATACCCCTTACTCTTTGTCCACTGTCTAATCTAAGACTAAGAGTGATAGACAAAATGGAAAACCATCCGTTAAAAAAACTAATGATGAAGGGCGTTTCAGTAACAATAAATTCTGATGACCCTGCTTATTTTGGAGGCTACATCAATGCAAATTATTTGGCTGTACAGAAAGCTCTTCATTTGGATAGAAATGACTTTTACATTCTCGCACGAAACTCTTTCGAAGCATCCTTTCTAACAACATCTGAAAAACAAAAAAATATCGGAAAACTGGATGAATTTATGGCCAAATCCGACGTAAATGCTGACTAGACATAATCTATGATTTTTTGCGATTGATGCTAAATACCAACATGAAAACTAGACCTCATGTCTATTGGTCAGCAACCGTTCCAAGTCGGATAGAAACTCGGAGAATAGGCAGAACGAACAGTCATATCACATTTTCAGATGCCCAGGTCGAACATAACTAAAACGAAAGCGAAACTAACAGATCATAGAATAGTAATTAATTGTGAAGCCTCTAATAGTTCCTCAAAGAAATTATTGCCGATTGGTTTGGGACAGGAGAAGGACGTTCTCTCAACAATCATGACTCCCGAAGTCATCACGATTGACGCTGACGCGAAAGTCGAAGAGGCGCTGCGTCTGATGGTTAAATCAGATGTTGGAAGCGTAATTATAATGCGTGAAGATACACCGATTGGTGTCATCACTGAACGAGACGTAACGAGATTTGCAATCCGTGGAGATAGGCTTCTATCACTTCCCGTGACCAAACTAATGTCTACACCAATTCAAACAGCTACTCCGGACACTGAAATATGGCGGGCTTTCGAAACCATGATCAAGTTGGGAGTCCGGCGCCTCCCTATTGTGCAAGACGGAAAACTAATCGGCATAGTGACCGAGAAAGATCTCACTCGATGGGTTCTTCGAGTATTCTACGAACCAAGTCTCCCCGAAGAAATCAAACCCCTAGTCCAGCGCCCGCAATCTCCACCCTAACCAACCAATAAGGAATTGAATTGCTATGAATGAGCATGCTTGAGGAGCATGAAAGTTTCAGGGCTGGCGCCAGTATGTGTGTGTTCCACCAGCAGTTACTCCACCATCTATCGATAGTACTGTTCCCGTAACGAATGAAGCGTCATCAGATGCGAGATAAAGCGCACCTGCCGCAATTTCCTCGGGCTTCGAGAATCTGCCTAACGGCATGATCTTCTCCCAGTTCCTCCTCATTGCTTGCGGGTCTTCAGATGTTGCAAGCCCCTTCTCCATTAACGGTGTATCGACGTTGCACGGACAGATGCAATTCACCCTAATGTTGTAAGGGGCATAGTCAAGCGCCATCTGTTTCGTTAACAGGACTATGCCTCCTTTGGATGCACAGTATGCTGCAGACGCCAGCCCACCAACAACCCCATACTCTGAGCCCATGTTGATTACAACTCCACGTCGTTGTTTCATCATGTGCGGAAGCGTGTATTTCGCAAACAGAAATGCTCCCTTCAGGTTAATCGCAAGCAGCCTATCCCAATCTTCCTCGAGTGTACCGACAACTGTTCCATCAGCTTTGGGATTGATGACGAAAATGTCCACGCCGGCTGAATTGTAAAGTATGTCCACCTTCCCAAATTCAGAGATTGCCTCAGACACCGCTGATTCCACAAGCGAAGACTTTGTAACATCTGCATAGACAAAAATGGACTGACCCCCTTTAGCCCGAATGTTCTGAGCAGTCTCTTCGCCTTTGTTACGATCCAGATCTGCGACAACAATTCGAGCTCCTTCTTTCGCAAATAGTTGAGCCGCGGCCCTACCAATTCCGGAACCTGCCCCTGTGATTATTGCAACTCGATTCTCCAGCCTCATTATTATGAGCCTCAAACTGCATTCGGTTGCTTTTGCCAGATAAATTGTCGGTATGCAAAGTCTTATTTGCGCAGACATGTGACTACTGAACGCGGTTTTCCATATGTTAAATCGAAAAGCTATTTCTGCCTCAAAAGCGGCGGTCCTAATTGTCGTTGTTATCGCGGTGATCGGAGCTGGAGTTTACCTGGCTAGTACTTCAACCACAACCCCATCCACAAGCATGGCCACCAGCGCGGCTGCAGCTCCAAGCACGCTTTCAATCGATGAAACCTTTTGGCCAATATATGATCTGAATCCGATTCCATGCATACTTTATGTGACTGGTAGCTCGTGGTGGATGTATACGGTATTCCAGCCGCTCGTCACACTAAACGGAACTGCACTGTATCAAAGCGGTGATACCACCCAGGTAGAACCAGATCTTGCAGCGAGTTGGACGATCTCACCAGATCAAACGA
>DASQZS010000176.1:0-4970 GCA_035638535.1 Candidatus Acidiferrum sp. | reverse complement strand
TTCCCAGTCGCCAGATGTCTCTTGAACTCGGTTCCGGCATGCTTTCTTCTCCTGAGGAGAAATATTAATGTACTATAAACGGCATACTGATGTTTCGTTATATTGGAAACTGATTAGAAGAAGAACTGAGTGTGAAGGGCGATCTCGTTCAGATGACCTCTATCAGTTGCATATTTTTCGATTTGGACGGCACACTCTACGACTCTCCAGCGTACAATGAATATTTTGATTCACAAATAGCTGCTATCGTAGCCGACTTTCTACACGTCGACCTAAGTGCAGCAACGCGACTCCTAAGGGAGCGTCGGAAAGAGAAGGGAACGCTTACGCGAGCGATGGAAAGCCTCGGTATTAACCGGCTTGAGTTTCATCGACTCGTGGCGAAACATGTTGATCCGACGCGTTTCCTTTCAAAAGATCAGGCTATCACCGACCTGATAATCCGCTTGAAAGCCCGCGGCTTTCGAGTAGGTCTAGTATCGAACAGTGGACGAGAGTTGGTAGCCAAGATCCTGAATACCCTAGAGTTGAAAGCAGATCTGTTCGATCTGATCGTCACGGGTTCAGAAGTGGAACCCAAACCTTCCCACCAACCCTTCCTTGTCGCGTTAACGAAACTGGGATGTGAGAAGCCTAGCACGGTTTACGTTGGGGACCGTGAGGAAGCTGAAATTCTACCCGCCCACGAAATTGGCCTAAAAACCATACTCATCGATCGAACCCATGAGAAACTACGCGTCTCCAGTTGTGCGGATGCGACGATTAATGACATTAGTGAGCTGGAATGCGCCATTGATTCGATAACTGAGACTGCATAAACCGGTATGTATATATCGTGTTAGAGAATTTGTAATCACGGAATCCACAGAGGAGCATGATGTAAGGATTAACCGGTTGGTCAGCAAGTAAATGTTCCCACCGATGCTTGACATAATGCTTGGCATAGCACTGGCACTATTGTTCATTCACTTCTCAGTCGTGCTAGCATACTTCCAATACCTAAAGGGATACAAGGAGAAGTCTTGGCGCCTGAAGATCGACAAAGAATACCGTCCTTATGTAACCACGATCGTGCCCACGTATAATGAAGGCCAAATGATCGAACGAAAGCTGAATAATCTTGCAAGCCAAGAATATCCTAAGGACAAACAACAAATTATCGTCATCGACTCTGGATCAACTGACAAAACCGCACTGATCGCACAAGAATGGTTCAAAGCGAATCCCGACGTGAATGGAACGCTGGTGGCAGAGCCCGAACGAAAGGGAAAATTCAAAGCTCTCCAGAAAGCTATGAGCGTAGTCGAACCAACCAGTGTCGCGGTTGTGCTGACCGATGCCGACGCGTTCTGGGAGCCAAATGCATTAAGGGAGGTCACGAGCTTCCTTGCAGACCCTGAAGTTGGTTCCGTCACGGGCAGCGTAACATACGTTAACGACTCCGGCGCGTTGAGCGAAGACACATACAGAGACTACTTTAACTTGGTTCGAATCGCAGAATCAAAAATCCACAGCACTCCCATACACAATGGACCATTGCTCGCCATTCGCAACGGAGTTTTGCGCAAAATCGTTTTTTCAAGTTATCTTGGTAGCGACGACTGTACAATCGGCTCCCTGGTAGCTTTCACAGGATACAGAGCCATACAAGCAGACAAAGCTACAGTTCATGAGTACGCGCGCGGGAGCCGTTTTCGAATCAAAGTCAGACGATCCGTCGGCGTACTCCGAACCTTCCGCCACACGAAAAAGTACGCAAAAGAAATCAATGTTTACGTTCGTTCCAAATTCGAATTAGTCTGGAGGATGGAATGGTGGCTAAACGTAGTCAATCCTTGGATTCTTTTCGCAGGCATAATCATCCTCGTCTCAACCGCAATACAGGGTTCACTCCTAGCTTCCGCTGTATTGCTCGTCGGGCTACTCTCGTTGGGACTGAAAACGTTCCGAACATGGATGCTCCAACAAACCTACCTCGTATTGGGGACAGTGCGAAGTCTATGGACTGATGACGCAATCTGGTATCACTAGCGCGGATAGATCTACCACACTATCTCTGAGTGAACCACGTGCTTCATTCATGTCTTTGCATTATCGAGTTCAATGAACTCCTCGAAGGAGATGCTGATCTAGATAACAAATTCACGTTTTTATAGTGAGCTAAAGATTCCTCGGCGTTCCAACTCTGATTCCAATGAAAATAATTCTAGGGTGGAATCGGTAATCTACAAATGCGAACACCACATGTTAGCTGATTTAACTTAAAAATGGCATCATGGACTCACTGAGCAGATAGCGAACATGCTGGCCCGTTTCTTGGAGGATTCAGTTTGCGCGTATGCATGATCAACACAGAATTTCCGCCAAAAGTCGGAGGCGGAGGCGCCTACATTCATAATTTGTCGAAGGAGTTGATCAAGAGAGGACACCAAGTTGTAGTTATAACTCGTGGCTCATGGAAAGGGCTAAAGACGGATCGACTTGACGGTATCGAAGTGTACAGGGTCCCATACATTCATGTCTATCCTTTGCTTGTCATAACGCATAAAATTTTTCAGAACAGGATTTTCAACGCGCTACGTTCGAATTCTGATTTTGACTTACTGCATTTCCATCAGTCTTTTTCGCCGCCCATTAATACCACTTTGCCAATTATTGTTACTCAGCATACATCTGTTGGACCTGGCTCGTTCGAGTTACAAAACTTCTATGCGGGTAAAAGAATTCCAGGGCCGTTGTTTTCACTCATGAGAAGCTATGTAAAAGGTGCTGAGGGCAGAATGCTAGAGAGGGCGGATTGCATTACAACAGTGTCAAAAGCCATGGCTAACGAGTTGCATAACTTGCATGGTACTGACCCGAGGGCCATAAAAGTTCTTGGCAACGGCGTGGACACCGAAGCGTTTGTTCCCGGAAATGGGAAACCAAATGAGAAAATCATCCTCTACACCGGTCGTTTGGCTTATCACAAGGGTGTATTCGACTTGGTGAAAGCCGCTAGACACGTTCTCGACGAGCACCCAGAAGTCTCATTCGTATTGACCGGAAGAGGACCGATTGAACAGGAATTGAGAACTATGGTTACCAACATGAGTATGACCAATAACTTCCGTTTTGCAGGATTCGTTGAGAGGACAAGACTCATTGAGTTATATCAAAATGCGACCGTGTACGTGTTTCCGTCGTACTATGAAGGATTGCCAACCACCATCCTTGAGGCCATGGCGTGCGAGACACCAGTTGTTGCGACTGCAATTGATGGAATACGTGAAGTCATTATCGATGGAAAGAATGGCTTTACCGTACCGGTGAAAAACCCCGAAGCAATAGCGAGTGTAATTGTCAGACTGTTGGACGATGAGGAACTCAGAAAGAGAATTGGTCAGGCTGCCAGACAAACTATTCTAGAACATTACACTTGGAACGAGGTAGCGAATCGAACCTTGAAATGCTATAATGATTTGCTTAGGGCTATGTGACGTTACCGAGAATCGAACAAGTACATGCGGAAGAGCTCTGTTCGTTTACGTTCGGGTGATCCGAACGAAGATTGAATAAAAAGTAAGTAGCCGTGCGGAACGCAATTCAGGCGACGGTGAACCGTAAACCGCGCAACTCTTCTCAGGGAATTTGATGAAAATTGAGCGCCCCATCCGATTCAACAGTTCGGATACGTTCCAGTTTTACGAAGATCGCCTATGCGGTACCAGTATCCAAGTTATGATACTACAAATCCGTGATAGCCTCTTCCCAAGAAAGTTTCGCAACAAATCCATGTCCTCTACAGTCACGGCCTTAAGCGATCGTAGCATTAAGAGATAGGCCACTCCACCCAACAGAAGATACACAGGCAGCATGAACTTGTTATAGTAGACGAACTGAATCCCCAACATAACCGTGACCATTACGGTTCCCGCGATGAATGTTTTTGCAATTGTGTGGAGATCAAGGTCCAATGCTATTTTCTTTCGGAGTATGAGAACTTGGAGAACAGCAATTAAGACAATAGCTAAGGCTCGCGCTATAGCTACCCCTACAATTCCCAAGACTGGAAGAAGTACGAACGCTGCTACCAGACTTATCACGACACTAACAGCAACTATTGAACCGAACACAAGTGTTGCCTCGATAGCCAAAAATAACGGGTTAAATGGCGTTGTGAAGGCTGTGACGGCAAATGCTAGAGCGAAAATCGCTAATGGTAAAGATCCGCTCACGTACTCCTGACCCACGAAAAGTGTGAGCGCCGGCTTAGCGGTGGCAAGCAAAGCGAAAGCAAGTGGAGCTAACGTGAAATTTGCATAACGGATTCCCAAACGGATAGAGTCACGCATACTTGCAGTATTTTCTCTCCGGATTGACGAATAGGCAGGGAGGAGCATATTCGTCATAGCACTAGATATGCCGATCAAGACACTAAAGGCAGTCAACGCGGCATTGTAAATTCCAAGCGTCGCGAGCGAAACAAATACCACTAGGAAAGCTCGATCAAACCAAGTCTGCGCGAAACCCACGATTTGCGCAAATTCCAGCGGCAAATAGAAACGCGTCAGCCGGGATAACGAAAAATCAAATCTCGGCCTACCCAACACCCGCACCGTCAAAATCAGGTAAATGACCACTGTTGCCGCATCAGAAATCAACCAACCTACGACAAGCCCCAAAAAGTTCCTCATCAACACAATTAGAGAAATAATCAGAACCTGTCTGAGCAGACCATTAACAACAAAACCAATAACGGCGGTTTCTCGAAACATCTGAAGCCCAAGTAATGCGGCGACTAATACTTGGAGCATCCCTGCACTCAGGAAAACATCGAAAGCGACAACTCGGAATAAAGGCGCATATGAGACGTCGCCTAAGAGATGGGACGCCAGAAACGGAGCACCAAGATAAACTCCAATGATCGCTGGGATGTACACAATTACGTTTACGCGTAAGGCTTGGTAGAATGCAGCTGCTGCCCGAGG
>DASQZS010000175.1:0-7800 GCA_035638535.1 Candidatus Acidiferrum sp. | reverse complement strand
TCGCACTTAACTCCTCACATGCCAATGCGAAACGGTTTATTCGTCGCCCATCAAATCATTATCGGCAGTCACGTGTTTCGTATCCATAAATAGACTACGCCGCCTTCAAGTACGAGGGATTAGCCTAACGTTTCTGATCTTCTTGTGCGGCATGGATTGGTTCCAGTTCCTCAAACTAACCTATTTCTCAGGTATCCTATTTTAGGGAATGTGAAAAACGATAAATCAACGGATATACACTCAAATGACCAACGTAGGAACAGCCTTTGACAGTTCGCCGCAGTATTCTATTGTCCATGGTGCTTATCCTAGCAATAGCTGGATTCCTTAGCACTCACACTATCGACGCATCAAGAGATAATCCGATCCCCGTACCAACCGCGATAATTCCGCAAACGAGCGAACGAGCAACAACCGTAATTGTGACTGCACCGTTAAGCGTCTCCGTTGCTAATCAGACCACCATACCATCCTCAGTAGCAACCGTAAATGTGACTGCACCGTTAAGCGTCTCCGTTGCTAATCAGACCACCATACCATCCTCAGTAACTAATTCTGGAATCATCACATTCACAATAATTACTACCACGACAACTTCCTACAGCCCCATAAGTTCAAGTTCGACCACATTTACGTTCCTTACCTCAACGGTAACGGTTACACCTTCTAACACCTTCATGGTAACGAGTACGGGAATGCCAGACTTCACGGTTACGACATCTAACGTAGTTAGTCTTCCGCAGGGTGGCCAAACCTCAATTACGGTTTCTGTCCAGTCAATCAACGGTTTTAGTGGGCAGGTAATGCTTACCGCCGTTAATCTGCCGAATGGAGTGCTAGGAGGGTTTGTGCCAAACCCGCAATCGAACTATGTGCCTGGGTCGTTTGGAATCTTAGTTGTGCCAGCTGGAGGAGTGGCTACTTCACAATTAACGCTTAACGCCGCAAAGAACACCGTGGCTGGAACATACGCGTTCACGATTATGGCTCGCGGTCCTGGAACAATCAAGTATGTCAGCGTCCAACTGTTCATTTCAAGTCGACCTGGATGCCTGATAGCCACAGCTACGTATGGATCGGCACTATCTCCGGAAGTGCAATTCCTCAGAAACTTCCGTGACCACTCTATCCTGCAAACATTCGCAGGATCAAGCTTCATGATGATCTTCAATGATTGGTATTACTCATTCAGCCCGCAAGTCTCACAATACGAATACACACATCCCGCTCTGCAGGCACTGATGAGAGGAGTCCTGTATCCGATCATAGGAACACTTCATGTCTCAGCCGCAGTATTTTCGCTACTGTCATTTCAACCGGAATTCGCAGCTCTAGCGTCCGGCATTATTGCGGGATTAGGCGTAGGATTCACCTTCTTCGCGGTGCCAACAACGATATTGACGAGCAAGATTCGCAAACGCGAAAAGATACGGTACGCCCGATGGTTGTTAACAGCCTTCGCGGTTCTTCTGACGAGTTTCTGCTTAGCTGAACTAATTCTACTACCTGCCCTAATGATATTTGTCAGCTCATCACTCGTCCTGTTAGCATTAACAACTGGCGCTCTGCTGCCGACCATACTGCTGAGAATTCACAAGAAGTAAACTACGAAAACTCCAGCGACCTCGGACACTTCGACGTTCACATAATTTCATGAGAGTGACGCTTGTGCCAAGAACATATTTCGGACATGATGGATTCCGCACGGACTAGTCGAAGTTCGTCATATCGAAAATCAGAATAATTCTCTATAACGTTCAGTTACACTAAGCATCTAGATAGGTGCCAGACTTGTCCGATGATTTCGACGGATTGGATGAATTATTCGATCGTGGCGCCTTCCACAAATCACATGGCCTGCGATCTGAATTGAAGCGAATCCTGGCTTCAGTTGCCCTATAGAGTCTATATATTCCGGCTAAGGTTCGCGTTTCGGATAAGCATACTTCTTATCCAAAACCTGAGGTTGAGCATGAAAGCCAGTAGGCTTACTCTAACATCGCAAGCGCTAACAACCGACCTAACCGGCTAATATTACACGGAGGAGCGGAGCGGGCGCCGTTTTGCGCTCCGCTTTGCCAGTAGGACGCCAGCCAAGGCCAGCATCAAGACCGCCGGGATCAATTGTGGTTGGAACTCCGGCACAGGTACCTGTGACTGATAGAGGTACAAGCTGATGACGCTGGTAGATCCGTTGGAAACGGCGACTGATTGACTGGTCTGCAAATATCCAGGCTCATTCGCCGTCACATTATAGGTACCAGGTGGCAAAAACAGCTCATATGCACACGTGCTTGATGTTCCAGTTGCGCCTTGAAACACCATTTGTCCATTTGAAGCCGTAACATTAGCCCATGGAACCGGTTCTAAGTAATTGAGATAGGTGAAGCCTAAAACGTTCACACAAACGTAGCCTCCGCCTCCGTACTGCGTTGGCTGACTTACAGCGAAGACCGAACCCGTACCTAATCCTGCACACAATAATGAAACAGCAACAACCACGGTGAACAAAACAACGTACGAGCTAGCCTTCATACTTCTTCATTAAAGGGGCCTCCAAAACAGACAATAAACGTTATGCATGATTGATCCTCACACAGGCATCTTCGCATGCATATGATGAAGACCATACCACAAGGATTACGCGCACTCATTCACATACCGCAATCTGCGGCCCAATCCTTTAGCCGTAAACGTTAGCGATTTCTTGCGGCGTGACATTCGGCTCAGTGCTAACCAAGATTGGCGGTTGTCCATTGACTATGATTTCTCTCTCATAACCGCCACTAGGTGTTTTAACTAACGGTCCGACGAGAACGGTTATTCCATGTGGTCCGGTGACTGAAACGAAGTCTGGTTGGATCACTTCTTGAGTCGCTGCCCCAATTCTGATCTCAAACAGAATCAGCAAGATGATTGTTCCTAAGACTAAGAGTTTAGGTAATACTCTCATCTTTGTCTCCGTCTTCAAGTTTCAGCAACACCGGTATCACAAACTTAGCCAGGAAAACCGATACATGTTATTGACACGGTTGCTAACGAGAAGAGAATCAATCATCGGTGTCGATGCAAAGATTTACGACAGTTAAGTGAATGATCTTGAATCGACTATAATCTACCAAGAACCGTCAGTACTGATAGAACCTATCTCGATGATTCAAACGTGCATCCTACTTTGTGTACATTTTGATTCATCAATCCTTGGTTTTTCCGCAAATTCAAATGGCCGTTTCGCATGCAGATTATAAACAAGGAGACTACGCCATAGTTCATCAAGCGAAAGAGATGAAGATAAGATGAAATCCGCAGTTCCAGTTGTCCTAGCCTTACTGTTCGCATTGTCAGCAATAATAGTTGTAGGCGCGTTATCTTTTGTAAGTGCAAGCCCTCTGGCATCCACGTCTCCCATCATTCCAGAATTTCCACTAGCCATAACCGCCGCAGCTATAGTCGTCCTCGTTATCGCCAGCGCAGTAGTCGCTTTCAAACATGGGTTGATCAAAATTCATGAAGTTAAGACCGACAACATGCCCGCTGCCATGACAGCGGACAATAACCCTCTCAAGGTGCATCCTGAATGGTTCTGCAGATACTGCGGCGCTGAAATCGCGTTCTCCGGTCAATATTGCGACAAATGCGGAATGCATTTGAGTTAAGAAACAGGTTTCAGAGACCGATTTTGTCCGGCCCTTCCTTGTCAGCGTCTAGAATAGAAGTTAAGCTCAGGACTCTGCGAAGTGTCGTGGTCCGATAATACGATTATTTCCGACGTTGAAGAAGCCGAGTCCTATGCATAATGGTATGGTTCATCCAAGAGCCGAATCTCTGCGTATTCGTGAGAAACTAGTTAACGGGTTTCGGGCAGGGATAGTTGCCGAAGCAGGTCTAATGGCTCACGGTCGAGGTGAAGCCTTCGATTATCTACTAGGAGAGAAAACAGGAGCTTATTCTGTGCGAGCTATCGAAGCCTCGGCCGCAACTCTGCTACTCGCAAAATGGCCAGTAATCTCCGTCAACGGTAATGCAGCAGCATTCGAAGCTAAAAATTTAGTCAAGCTCGCGAAAATTGTCAACGCTGGCATCGAAGTAAATCTCTATTACCGTTCAGCCTCTCGCGAAAACGCTATCAAACTTCTTCTAGAGAGTGTAGGCGCGGAGCACGTTCTCGGCATAGGTGAAGCAGCTACCGCAAGGCTACAAGGGATCGGTAGCGAGAGGAGACGAATTGATCCCGACGGGATCGCAGTTGCTGATGTAGTCCTCGTGCCCTTGGAGGACGGCGACAGAACCGAAGCGCTTGTGAAAGCAGGTAAACAGGTGATAGCGATCGATCTTAATCCGCTGTCCAGAACAGCACGCGCTGCAAGCATAACAATAGTTGATAATATCATCAGAGCCATTCCGGCACTATTGGAAGCAGTACAGGCGCTAAAAACGGATCCAAGAAAACAGCTTGAACTCAAGTTATCTAGCTTCGACAACAACAAGAACTTGAACGAAGCCACGAATGCAATTCACCGGAACCTCATGCAAATCACACGTAAGCCAGCAATCCCGAAAATCAACGGCCCTATCAATCGACCATCAGACCGAGCAGTCTCACTATACCAGTTACGCAAAAGAAAGAACGGCCCGAAAATAATTATGCTTACCGCTTATGATTTCCAAACGGCAAAAATCATCGATCAAACAGGAATAGACATCATACTCGTTGGCGACAGTCTTGGGATGGTGTTTCAGGGCGCAAACGACACAAAAGCCGTATCGATGGAGCAGATGCTCTACCACGCCGAGATAGTCTCAAGAGCCGCACAGAAAACTCCTGTAATAGCTGACATGCCAGCTCACAGCTACGAGAACGAACAAGAAGCGTTGACCAACGCGAAAATGTTACTTGACGTCGGCGTTGACGGAGTGAAAATTGAAGGATACCATCCAGCAGCCATCAAAATTCTGGTTAGCGAAGGAATACCAGTATTCGGGCATATCGGGCTCTTGCCACAGACCGCAGATCGATACTCTGTAAGAGGAAGAGACACGAACGAAGCCGACCGAATCTTCAACGACGCCGTCGCGCTCGATGATTCCGGTGTGACCGCAATTATACTCGAAAGCATTACAGAAAAACTATCAAAACGAATCACAGAAACCATAAAGACTCCAACCATCGGAATCGGAGCAGGAAAATTCTGCGACGGCCAAGTATTAGTAACTCCGGACCTACTCGGACTAACTCAGACTCTAACTCCCAAATACGTCAAGAAATACGTGAAACTAGACCAAGCAATACGAAACGCAATTTCCCAATTCAGAATAGACGTAACCCAAGGAGCATATCCAGACCAAGAACACACGTACCATTGACGCCCGTCTAAATCTGCGAATAGATGTTAGAGCTCTCCGTACCTCTACTCCGGATCTCTTGATCAATCTGCCTTAGCAAGAGAATTCTCTTGAAGGTTGGCGGATGCGTTGCGAAAGCCTCGTTAAATGTTCGCCAATGCGACTTCGCCTCTGCCTCCATAGCCAATTCAAGCTCATGCTCATCTAGCACTCCATCATGATCAAGATCATACTTGCTCTTCTGTTGCATGACTTCAGCAATCTCCTGTTTAGCCAAAACAGGATCTGAGATGAATAGCGCTCTAGCTCCATGCGGGTCCTGGGGAGACAAAGATAATCCATACGTTATTCTGGTAAGCGCGCTCTCGAGACTTCTCGGCGATGTCGTGAGATAGGCAGAGAAGACATCAGCAAAACTCTCACGGAGCCGACTCAGGCGCAGAACTAGAAGTTGCGACAGGAAATATACTACTAACCCGACGACTCCCGCTAATACAATCAGTCCCGCACCGCCTTGTCGCTGTCCCCTTCGACCCCCTACCCCGCCGAAGACCTGAAAACCGAACGCCATCCGAACTACTAGAAATGCAATGAGTGGGATCGCTGACATGAACGTCATCACGATTGAATCCTTATGCCGGACATGACCTAGCTCATGTGCAATTACGCCACGAATTTCGTCTTCACTCAGAGCCGATAATAATCCCTGATTCACAGTCAGGGTCATGTTAGATGAGGAATTCCCGAAAACGAAAGCGTTAGGAGTCTGATCCGGAGCAATAGCCAACCGCGGTTCCTTCACTCCCGCCTGTTGCGCGAGTTTACTAACAGTCTCTTCAAGCCAAGCATTCTCACCAGGCTGCAAATATCTAAGATGCGTAGTAGCCCTGACAATGTAAGGGCTAATGGCAAATTGGATCAACATGAAGATAATCGCTAAAACGAATCCTCCGAAGAGTATCGAGAGCGGATCAAGTTCCACACCAACTGCATAACTGATAAACAGCGACACAACAGCAATGAACGCGACAAAAATCACAAGAGCAATAATCACGGTAATGTACATCGTACCTTTGAGTTGACCAAGATTGCCCACGTTGCTCACGTTCTGGCACAAAGATGAAAGGGAGTCATTAAAGATTAGCGATAGCTATCTGAGTTGAACTGGTTTGGTCACGCTCACAAAAGACATCAGCTGCTCCCATTGCGGCGCGCCGCTACAAATTCAACCTGGCGAAATCCTCATCACATGCAAATATTGTGGGTTCACTGTATCAATTGACACTGGGAAACCTTTCGAGTTCGAACACTCACTAATCATGAACACTATTGAATCTTCGAAGGTCTTCAGTCTAATTCAAGACTGGATGGCTAGCAGCTTCATAGCCTCCAAGGATTTGAAGAAGAAATCCATGCTCGCAGATCAGAACCTGGTTTACCTTCCATTCTGGGTCGTAAGCACCGAAGCCCAAACACATTACTCGGGAATATTGGAAAGAATCAGCCCTCCGGTTCAACATGAGGGCGATATAACGAACAGATACGATTGGCTTGTGTTGGCTAGAAGGCAGAGCGAATTTCCAACCCGTGCATATCACCTATCCCTAACCGGCAAAATCCCCTTTGACCCGGCAAGGATAGAAGGAACAGCTAAGGTCCTCAACAGTGAAATCACAGGCGATGAAGCGACATCACAGGCGCAAGAAGAAATTGAACATCTTCATGAGTACCTTGCAAAAGAAAGAATCGACCGCATAGAAGACATTGAAACCACCTTCAACAACACCGGAAACTACTACCTTCACGCACCAGTCTGGTTCGTTACCTACAGCTACAAGAATTCACGTTTCCAAGTTCTATTAGATGGATCCTCAGCCGGCATCATAAAAGGCGATTTACCAAGCGACGACTTCAAACTAATTTAATCAACAAGTTCAAACTTTAAGAGTAAACATAGCTCCAAACCAGTGAGAATCGCATTTGGCAGGTAAACCACCACTAGAACGAGTTCAAGAAAGCGAAAGGCTACTCGAACGAATAATGCTCAGTATCCCAGGATTCCGAGGATACAAACTTAAGGAACAAAGACGTGAAGCGGATAGAATCGTCAGAGATTACATCTACAACCTCCTCGCTCACGCTAGAGACGATCTTTCCAGATGTTTTCAAATCCTCAACGATGCTAAAGTAACTGAAATACTAGAGCCAACAAACCAACTTATCGCTAAACTTGACAGAGTTGCCGAAAAAATTAATCGAGCTGCCTACGGATATAGTGCCTTCTTCGATTCCGTACGCATTGACACACCACAACTGGATCAAATGCTTCAGTATGACACACAACTCACAGAAACAGCCCGCAAATTAGCCGAAATGATCTCAGGTTTCAAGACAAACCTCACCGAGAATAGACCGGAGGACGCACGAAATACGGAACTTCAGATAAGTAATTCCATT
>DASQZS010000174.1:0-4591 GCA_035638535.1 Candidatus Acidiferrum sp. | reverse complement strand
CCAGCTGCTGGCAGACCGTTTCACCCCTGTTGATGATGCCCTAATTCCGACGGGGGAAATTATGCCGGTGGAAGGTACCCCGTTAGACTTCCGTACGCCTACCCCCATAGGTGCGCGTATCTTGGAAATTCCTGGCAATCCTGGTGGCTATGACCACAACTTCGTGCTGAATAATGACGGCGGGAAGCTAGCTATGGCTGCTCGTGTTTATGAGCCCTCCACAGGTCGCGTAATGGAGGTCTTAACCACCGAACCCGGTGTCCAACTTTACTCAAGCAACTCTCTCGATGGCTCAATTAAAGGTAAGAAAGGTGTTTTTTACAGGAAACATCATGGCTTGTGTTTGGAGACGCAGCATTTCCCAGATTCACCGAATCACACGAACTTCCCTTCCATCATACTGAGACCAGGAAAGACCTACACTCAGACGACGATCTATCGATTCTCTGCGAAGTAGCATATCGATGTTTATCCATCTACAGAAACCATATCGTGGGACGTTACTTATTTTTGATGCAGCATAGTTCGATTAACTTCGTGAGCTCGTCTTGAAACCGAAAAGCCGTTTAGTATCAACTGATCGGAAAAAATCATCAGCGAACAACACGCGCCGTTTCATTAAATTCGTATTGAACGGCAAATGGGTGAAAGTTCGAGCGCCTCCTGCCAAGACACTTCTTCGTTTACTTCGCGAAGAATTTGATTTAATTGGTTCAAAACCTGGTTGCGAGGCAGGCGAATGTGGAGCCTGTACCGTGTTACTCGACGGATTTCCAGTCACCTCATGCATGGTTCTCACTGCTCAAGTCGAAGGTAGACAGGTAACAACCGTGGAAGGTCTTTCAAAACGTGGACGCCTTGATCCGATAGTAAAGGCTCTGGTGGAAGAAGGGGCGGCGCAGTGTGGCTACTGTATACCCGGTTTCGTCGTAGCTGCTAGGGGACTAATGAAGGAAGTTCCGCATCCAACCCGTAAAGTGATTCATGTAGCACTCTCAGGGAATGTTTGCAGATGCGGCGGTTATTCGAAGATTGTTGATGCCATCACCAAAGTAGCGGGGCGAAAAGATGGGAGGGCACGTTAATTCTATTCTCGCACATCAACGTAATATCGCCACGTTCCATCCATGCGGCACTGAAAGCCTTAGACTTTCACCGAGAGAATATCCGAATCGTTGCCGGATCGACTGATGTTTCCGTGATGCTGAAGGACGGAAACGTGAAGGAGAGATTGTTTCTCGACGTTTCTCGTCTCGACGACTTAAAATTCGTCAAGATGGGAAGGGACGGTTTAGTTCACATTGGAGCGGTTGCAACTTATGGAGACTGTATCCGTAGTCCCATCATCCGGAAAAACGCGAAAGTTCTAGAAGAATCGTTCCTCACGATTGGGTCGCCGCAAATACGCAATCTGGCCACGATTGCAGGCAACCTGGGAACCGCATCCCCGGCTGGAGACTCGATTCCTGCCCTTTTCGCATTGAATGGAGTGGTGGTTCTTCAGAGCCTTTCCGGGAAAAGGGAGGTGTCGGTTGAAGAGTTTCTTGAGGGTTATAGGAAGACGAAACGCGAACCAAACGAACTGATCACGGAGGTTAAGTTACGTCGAGTTAGGAGAGGCGAGGTTACTTTCTTCAGGAAGCTGGGCTTGCGACACGCGAACGCCATATCTTTAGCAAGCATCGCTTTCTGTGGTCAGGTTGTGGAAGGTCCTAGGTTCGCGGATGCACGATTAGCGTTAGGAGCAGTTGCTCCAACTGTAATAAGAGCGGAACGAGCGGAAAAGATTCTTGTCGGAGGACCCTTCAACTCTGAGGCAATAGGTGAAGTTGCTAGGTGCTGTGCTCAGGAGGCGCGTCCAATCTCCGACATCAGAGGATCAGCAGAATATCGGAAGAATGCAGTGGAGGCTTTGACGCGAATGTGTTTCCTGGAAGTTCTGGATGAGTTAACTGAGGCAAGGAGCTAATGATCGTTAATTCTCGCGTTACTTCGTCATTTCGATCGCCCTGAGAACACGTTCCGGTGTGGCAGGGATCGTCATAATTCTAGCTCCAACAGCATCATGTATAGCGTTACATATGGCGGCTGGTACCGCTATGGTTGACAGTTCTCCCCCGCCTTTCGCTCCAAGCGGGCCCGTGGGCTCGAAGACGTTAGGTACGGGCACAACAATAGGTTTGATTGCATCATCAACTGTGGGCACTAGGTATGTAGTGAAGTTCGGTGCCTTCACTTTCCCTTCCGTTACTTCCATCTCCTCCATCAATGCGAAACCAATAGATTGGGTAATGCCTCCTTCGCACTGAGCCTCAAGTCCTTTCGGATTAATTACCGCTCCCACTTCAGGAACGAAAGTAATGTTAAGCACCTTCACCTGGCCTGTGAACTTGTTTACTTCCACGTTGGCCACGCAGGCTCCGTAAGAGAATAACGCGACGGGTAAGCCCATGGTGCCTGGTAATTTGCTGGCTGGCCGCAGAACGGAGTATGAAGTGACGGTAGTTAGAGGGTGTGATCGAACTAAGTCACGTAAGCTCACACGTTTCCTGCCTCCAACGACAGCAGTAGAAGTCAACTTGAGCGCTGTCGGTTTCATTTTCAGTTTTAGGGATGCGCGATTCAGAATTTTTTTCTTCAGTTCATCTGCAGCTTTGATTATTGCGTTGCCTACCACGTAAATGGCTCTGGAAGCATCTGAGCCACCCGAATCGATTTCATATTTCGTATCGGCCGCGTTGAGTTTCACTTTTGAAAGAGATGTGCTGAGTGCATGTGCTCCAATCTGGGTAAGGGCAGTTGTGGCTCCGCTTCCCATCTCAGGGTTACTCAAGTAAAGTTTGTAAGTTCCGTCGCGGGTGAGTTCAATTTTAACTCTTACCTTCTCAGGGAAAGCTCCGTATCCAGTACTCTTCATTCCAGCCGCAATACCTATCCCTCTGGACAACCAGGATTCTCGGCCCTTTCCTCTGTAAGTAGCCCTTCTCTTCCACAGCCCCGTACGCTCAATCGTTTCCAATGTTTCCTTTAGACGTGGTTTTGTGATTGGAAGAGAGCCCATACCGTCTAGTTCGCCTTCAATTAACGCGTTCAGTTTCCTCAACGTAACTGGATTCACTTGGAGTTTTTCCGCTGCTATGTCCAGTTGAGTTTCAAAGGCGAAATTGGCTTGAGCTACGCCGAATCCTCGCATGGCGCCGGCTGGCGGGTTATTTGTGTAGATGCAGAGCCCTTCAACATGAGTGTTCGGTATCCTGTAAGGTCCGTTAGCTTGTGCAGATCCAACTTCAATGACGGTTGGTCCGTAGGACATGTAGGCTCCCGTGTCCGCAAGTAGGCGGGCTTCGTTCCCGAGGAGAATCCCGTCCTTTCGGAAAGCCGTCTTATACTCAATGTCCATTGGATGCCTCGTTGTGGCTGCGATTCCTGATTCCTCACGTGTCCAAATCATCCTCACAGGTCTCTTGGTTTTCATTGCCAACAACGCCAGGTGGATTTGTACAGTGATCTCTTCTTTACCACCAAACCCACCTCCCAGATCTACTCCTACTACCCTCACCGCGCTTTCACGAAGGGAGAGTGCTCTACAGATTTGCACTCGGTCTTGGAAGGGTTGCTGAGTAGCCGCGTAAACCTCAACGCCTCGTCTTGTTGGGAAACTGAATCCTGCTTCGGTTTCAACGTACATGTGCTTCTGCCGAGAAGTATGATACTTCTCGGAGATTGTCAGGTCTGCTTTGCTGAAGGCTTCTTGAACGTTGCCTACTGAATATTCTACTCGATGCGCCAGATTTCCTTTCTCGTGGATTCTGGGAGCATTAGACATGAGGGCTTGTTGGGGTGTTGATATGACTGGTAACGGGTCATATTCAACTTTGATATGTTGCATCGCCAACTCTGCTTCCTCTTCGGAATCCGCGGCGACTATGGCTAAGGCATCTCCCACAAATCTGACTTTATCGTGACATAGGACTGGTTGGTCTGGAATTGTGGATCCGAAAATGTTCGGGCCGGGTACGTCACGATAGGTTAGGATTGTTCTAACGCCAGGTTGAGTAGCCGCCTGTGACGTGTCTATGGTCCTAATGAGAGCGTGTGGCATTCGACTACGCAGGACCGTCCCTACCAATGCGTCCTTGAGACGTATGTCGCCTGCGTACCGAAAAGAACCTGACGCCTTAGCGATCCCGTCAAGCCTCGGCACGCTTTGACCAATCTGAACCATGATTAGGCCAGATCCAGAGAGATTAATTTTGTAAGCATAAAGAGAGTGCTCCTACTGTTACCTCAGAAAGTTATCACACTTAACGGTTTACGAGAATGTTTGAGTAAAGGTTGTTAATGTAATTAACTCGGTGGGGGGTTGCCGACGCCAAGTTCCTCAAGAACTTCCAGCAGCCTCTTGCCCTTGTCGGTGACTTCATAGAACGTTGTGGTTCCACTCGTCGTTGTTGGTTGAATTAGTCCGTTCTTCTCTAACACCTGAACATGCTTATCGACAGCTTTCCAATCAATTCCTAGCGCCGTTGCCAGTTGCAGCTTATTCCTGGGCCCGTTCAGATTATGTAATAGTTTGAGCCGCGTCTGGGCA
>DASQZS010000173.1:0-5030 GCA_035638535.1 Candidatus Acidiferrum sp. | reverse complement strand
GCAAGCGATAAAGTCACACACTTAGAGTATGAGGCTTACGCAGAAGTCGCACTGAAGAAAATGGAGGAAATTCGAAGCGATATGTGTAAACGTTCTGGAATAATCGAAGTTTCGATCCATCACGTCATCGATAGATTGAGGGTCGGCGAACCGAGTTTGTTTGTTGCGGTTCTGGGAACGCATCGTCAGGAGGTGTTTCCAGCGCTTAGTGAGACGGTGGAACGCGTCAAAAAGGAGGTACCGATTTGGAAGAAAGAGTTCACCTCCAAGGATTCGTATTGGGTTGCCTCAGACCAAGCCTAAACCGTCTTAACCACTGCAAGTTGTGAAATCTTATTAGTTTACTCAGCGAAATTGGCTCGTCTGGGAACTTAGATTGGTGATCAGCGATAGAGTGAGACGATCACTCCAAGAATTCGGTCTAACAGACTATGAAATTCGTTCATACATAGGACTCCTCGAGATAGGCCCAGCCACGGCCAGCCAGCTCAGTGAGGTATCGTCCGTTCCGTACTCTAAGATCTACGAAGTGCTCGGCTCGTTGGAGAAAAAGGGATGGATCGAAATGGAGCATGGTAGGCCGAGCAAGTACTACCCCAAACCTCCCTCAGTAGCGATGGAAATCACCCGATCTCAGCTTGAGGATTCACTTAAGACGAATCAGTCACTAGTTCTCGACGAACTTCAGCCACTATTCGAAAAAAAGGGCGTACGCGAGCGGCCAGACATTTGGATTGTCCGCGGTAACTTTAATGTTCTAGCGAAGATCAGAGAAACGATTGAACACGTCCAGAAAGAAATTTTAGCTTCAGTCCCAGCGATCCCTGATCCTATCGCTGAAATGCTGATTCCTCTCGTGAAGAGTGTAGTCGAACGCGGTGTCCATGTTCAGGTTATGACACTGAAAAAGCCTCTCAGCGAACCAATGGCTAGACTGATGAAATTGTGTGACGTACGCTCACGCGAGCAGATGTTCGGAGGTGGAATAATTTCAGACGGCCGCGAAGTAATTCTACTTCTCGGACAAGAAGGAGACCAAGCAATCAGTCTAGCGATATGGTCAGATCATGTCGGGCTCGCCAAGTTCGCGAAAAACTATTTCGAATATTTGTGGGCCGATTCTTCAGAACCGACGACTGCCCGTGAGGGAACGAAAACTAAACGCCCTGTTTAGGTTCTGAGGTAGGCGTTTCGTAATTCTAGTAGCGCGATGATATCTTCAATCTCCTTTTCAGAGCGCAATTGAATCTTTGCCCATTTGACGTCTCCATTTTCTTCAGCCTCTTGGACGCTCTCAATGATGTGACTGTCCAAGTCCTCGTTTTGTAGAACTTTCTTCTCGAAGGCTGGCTCAACTGGAAAGTTGATCCAAAGATGCTCATCGAAATGTACCCAGACGAGATCTGAGCCGCGAACACGATATGCTGGACACCATTCGCCTTCTATATCATCAATCTCAATTGACTCTACCGTCTCCGGCAAAGTGAGGATTGCGGATTGAAAGTTGCTGAAGATTTTTTTCTGTTTCGGGTTAACCCGAGTTAGGAATTCGCGCATCATCGTTTTCAGATTGCTCCAATTCGCTTGACAAGTCCCTTTGTTGGACTATTTGAATTTGCGTATGTTGAGTCATACAGAGAGTGTGATGGATGTCAAGATAGTCGGGTATAGGCTTCTCTTAGCTCAGCCATAAATCGGGTGTGCCACTCTAGGAAACCGTCTGGAGATTGTGGGTAGTCCATGTATTGTTGAATTAATTGTCTACTTTTCATCGCGGTGTATCGCAGTCCGCGTGCGAGTGCTAGTCGAGGTAATGCCCAAACTATTTTTGATGAGCTGAAGCTCACTCTCCTAAATTCTGGGTGTTCTCTTCGAGTTATGCTTTCTACGTCATCTTGTCCAAGGAAATGTTTCATTCCGTAGTTCAGATCGTCGTTACTTAGGGTTTGCAGGAACCGTCTGAGGATTTCAAAACTAGCCATTCTGTGGCCGTACATTTTGACGTATTCAGTGTTAAACTTCCAGAGACCATATTCGGAAACGTCATTGCCTTCGATTGCTTCTGCTGCTACGGCACCAGCGATGGTGCTGGCGTAAATTGCTGGTCCAATTCCTCCCGCGTCGATGGGGCGTGGCATCCATGCGGCGTCGCCTACAATCATGTAGCCGTTGGCAACTAAGCAGTCGTTTTGTCGTCGAACAGGTACTTGCCAGTTCCCCTTAGCGTTTCCTGAGTCTTCTGGTCCACTAGCCAAATTCCAACTCTTAATCGAAGGATTTGATCGCACGTAATCATCGATTAGCGACTGCAGAGTATCCTGTCTTCCGAGCTGTCTATTCCTTTTGTCCAGCAGACGGCGCTGGACGCCCAATCCAATGTTTACTTTGTTTTGGCCCTTAGGGAAGACCCAAGCGTAGCCGCCGGGAGCGAGCTCTTGATCGAGGTGGATAATACAATAATCCGGATCGAAGAAGGTCTTGTCTTCTTTGCCCGATTCAAAGGTCAGGATATAGCGGCCTGTGGATTCCATGTCATTTTCTTTGTCAATCTCCTTTTCTATGTAGGCTTTGATCGGCAACCCGCTTCGTAAGCGGGAAGCGGATCCTGTTGCATCGATAACTAATCTAGCGGTTTTTTCAAATGTGCTATTGTCTTTAGATGATCTGCATTTAACGCCTGTAATGAATCCGTCGTGGGTGGTCAGTAATTCCGCTGAAGCTTCAAAAATGAATTCGACTCCAAGTTTCTCTGCATCACGAAGCTGCCTTTGTGGGAGGAGCCGTCGGTTTAGGACGTAACCCTCTCCGTCGAACATCGCTTTGGATGTATGATCGGGTGAATATGCGACTACTCCATGAACCTGTCTTTCCAGCTCAGGTTCGCCGTAGCGGACACCTACGTTAGCGGCCAAGTAATCAAGGCTGTTCTTGCTTACGGCGTCTCCGCATACCCAGCCGTTAGCAGTTTTCTTTCCCATCTCATCTCTAGAATTTCTATCGATTACGACGATCCTCAGATTCTCTTTAGCATGCTTTGCCGCGGATGCTGCAGTCACCAGTCCAGCGATTCCTCCGCCGGCTATGATGACGTCATATTCTGGCTTCATCGAGTGGAGGCACCATTAATCGTTAAGCTCGTAACAACGCGATTACAAAAACGTTCAGGTTCTCAAAGTATACCACGAGTCGTTAATTTGATCCCGGTTTACGGAGTGAAGTGAGCAAGGAAAACAGGATTAAAAAGAAGAGAAGGCGAAGTGACGTTTCTACGTTCGTCTACTTGCCTTGTATCATGCCATTCTCGATCGTCAGTAGATCAGAGGACGGCGTGTTCACGGCTCCGAGCGGGCAACCACATCCGGATGAATGGCCTTTGCCTTTTCGTAGAGTGCCTTTGTATAGCGTTTGTTCGAGGGTTGTGTGGTGTTCTCGTTCCCACTGCTCTATCGGAATTCCGTATTTCGGTTGAATCGAATCCCTATACCACTCTGGGATTACGTTGAAGGCGCAGAATGGGATGATTCGTAGATCTGGGCTAAGGTAGTGTATGTCGCATCTTCTCAGGCGTTCTTCGTCATGGTTGTATTTGTCCATGAAATGCATCATTCCGAGGAACATTGATTTGTGGTGGAATGCCCCGAGGGCACTGTAGTCGTTCTTGACGAGTGCATTGAAGAGCAATTTGCTTAGAGCAAGTCCCTTTGGTTGTTTGCTTCGGTCAATGAAAGTTCCCATCTTTGCGAGAACTTTGGCGACAATTAGGTACTTGTTCTTGCCCGCCTTGAGTTCGTCAGCTTTCTCTTCTAAGTATTCGAGCATGCCTTCTAAGTCTACGAAGGAGGCGATTGGTACAAGTTTGTCGTTGTCTTTGAAGACATAGGTACCTGCACCACACGCGAAGTGGATTGATAGTTCGTATCTTGGACGCTTGGTAAGTGCTTCGACGAAGTGGGTGATTGGTACGCAGCTTGGGACTGGGAACCAGGATTCTTTCGTGACTTCGCCATTTGTCTGTTCTTCGATGCGTTCTATGCAGTCCGGGATTGTTATTCGGTACTTCTCGCGTTCGGATTTTGATAATCTACCAGTCAAGGAAACTGGTTGGAAGTTTACGGCGTGAATCGTGTCCATGTTTCGCTGTCCGAATCTTATGAGTCCACCGAGTTCGTGGTCGTTAATAGTTTTAATTACGGTTGGAACGAGCACGACCCCGAGTCCTGCTTGTCTGCAGTTTTCGATGGCGATTGGAGCTTCCCAGTGGTTTTTCGGGTTCGTTCTTGGTGTGACTCCGTCGAAACTCATGTAAACCGTGTTTACGCCGGCTTCTCTAACGCGCCTTGCGGTTTGTGGGTCAACGGCCATGTTTATGGCGTTGCTGTTAAGCTGGATATGTTCGACGCCTTCCTCTCTGCAGATTCTAACAATGTCAGCTAGGTCCTCTCGCAGTGTGGGTTCTCCGCCAGTAATTTGAATGGCGTTCCCTGGGACCGGTCTTTCAGCGCGAAGTGTTTGAACCATTTCACGAATCTTTTCTTGTGAGGGTTCGTAAACGTACGCCCCTTCCACTCCTTTCTTAGCGTAGAAGAAGCAGTACCAGCAAGTGAGATCGCATCGGTTTGTGATTACAAGATTGGTTAAGCCTGAGTGGCTTAGGTGGCTAGTGCAGAGCCCACAATTTGTCGGGCAAGCACATTTCTCTAATGGGACATTCGGGTTCTCAATTCCTTTCCCGTTATGTGAGAATTTCGCAAACTTGTAGTACATTTCAGATGAGCCGAAATATAATTCCTCGACTTCGCCGTGTTCTGGGCAGGTTTTGCTTATCCAGATCCTTCCGTCACGCTCATAGACGTTCGCTGGGAGAATCCGGTTACAGTCTGGGCAGATGCTGCGTGTCTCTCTGATTTGTTTAGTTTCAGTTCTCTCGATTTGTATTGTTTCCATTTTTAACCACCGTGCTAGGTAAACAATGTGGCCGTTCGTTTTCATCTATATTAATCCTTTCCAAACTAAAACTAAGGGGAATGGTG
>DASQZS010000172.1:0-2693 GCA_035638535.1 Candidatus Acidiferrum sp. | reverse complement strand
GCAATGAGGGGATACAAACTGTACCTCAACAGTGTTCGCTGCATTGGATGCATGCTGACATACTGCGTCAGATGTGGGCTGAACGAGTAGTACCAAGCGTTAAAGAGAATCATGAACGCCTCGCCAGAACGGGTTTTCATGATTGACTGATCACGAAACATCCTCAACCTCTCCGCAAACGGAGCAAGTTCGGATCCGGAGATCGCATAGGAAACGGGACAGCCAGCAGGAAGTGCGGGCAGCGATGTGGTGGAGGAAAGTACCGAAGACAGAGAAGATGTCGAAGATGTTGAATTTGTGGTGCTAATTGCTGTGGTGCTGGTTGTTGCCGTTGTGCTAATCTTGCTAGTTACCTGCACAATTATATCGGGAGCAAGAATATGTGAGAGTGACATACTCGTTCCGGTTACGCGAATTGTGAAGTTCCCTGGAGAGGCACTAGAGCCGGCGGTGATAGCCAAGATTGAAGTGGCCGTACCATTTGAAACAGGCGTTACGGGCGAACCGATTGATGTAGTGATGTTCGCGGGGGCGCTTCCAAGCCACGAAGAAGTTAAGGTGATTGATGAATTGAAACCGTTCATGGGCTTAATCGTAATTGTGACAGTTCTGTTCGCGCCCTGAGATAACGCGAAGGTAGAGATAGATGAAGAGATTGAGAAGTCAGGAGCCATAGTGGTGCTAGTGCTAGAGCTATTTGTCGAAGTTCGAGTCGTCGTTTGATTTGTGGTTGTCGACGAGGTTGACGTCTGGCTTGTAGAAGTGGTAGTCGTGGTTGTTTGACTTGTGGTGGAGGTGAGTTTGAGGATTGTTGACGCGACGTCGCTGTCAGGGCTACCGGTAACGGCAATGCTGTATGATCCAACCGCGGCGTTAGCAACTATAAACGACGCAGTTATCACTCCTCCAGAAACAGAACAGGTCTCCGATTTCATGGCTCCGCCGCCGGTCAACGAACAGCCTGTGTCACTGAGTGAGAATCCTGAACCGGATATATTTACAGTCGATCCGGCCGATGCGGAAGTTGGGTTGAGGGTTATGGTCGGCGAGCCTCCACTAATCGTGAACGAAGATGAGGCATGATCACCGGCCTGAGTACCTGTTGCAGTGATTGTGTAGGAACCGAGTGCTACGTTCGCAACAATGAATGACCCAACCAATGATCCGCCAGTATACACTGAACAAGTTGGTAAGGAGATGGGTGTTCCTGACAATGAGCAACTCGTATCGCTGCTCGAGAAACCTGAACCAGAAACTTGAACTCCCGTCCCGACAGCAGCCGAGATTGTACTGAGTGATATAGACAGACCATTAGAGTTCGAATTTCCACTCACGATGAGAGTGGCTGAGGCAAAATCTCCAATCGGGCTACCAGTAACAGTAACAGTGTATGAACCTGCCGGTACGTTAGCAACAAGAAAAGAACCAACAAGTGAACCACCAGAAACAGTACAACTGGGAGTACCGACCGCGCCCCCCGACAATGAACAAGTTGAATCCGTTGCCGAGAAATTTTTACCTGACACATCAATGGTCGCGCCAACCGAAGCAGAAGAGGGACTGAGCGAAATTGATGGTGGACCAATAAAGGAAGTTGTTGTTTCATTCGTTGATGTCAAAGTTGTGCTGACTTGGTCTATTGACATGGAGTTTGGAGAAAGTCGAGCTGCTAGCGGAACCGTTTCAACATTTCGTTGTGCGTTGGCTCCCAAATTCCCGACGAACGATAGTACTCCAACTAATAGTAGAAGAAGTATGCATAGTTGCTGTGAGCGGTGCAATCAAGACTCACATGTATTAAGCCCTATACGTCTAAATTTATGATGTCTTAACGTAACCCAGTCCATCTGGATCGGTCTCAGGTCGCTTCTTTGATCAATTAAATGAGACCATAATAATGCAGGTTCCGAGGGCTATTTCAGTCAGTCGAATTAGCGTTTTGTGAAGTAGGAGCAGTCAGTCCTAAATTCACAATTAGCGCACTTAGGATCACGAATGGTACAAACGGTAGTAGCAAGAACGAACAACGGCCAATCGAGCGCCCAGGGATTCGACGGATGCATTCTGCGAGTTACTTTCGTAACCTCATCAACGTCGCTTTCTGAGAACCCTTGGCCGACCAGTAATCTGCCAAAAGCTCTTCTGATGTGACGATCTACCTTTACGTCTCCAGAACCACGAATATGTCCGGAGTCGATTAATGAACCAACTATCATTCGGCTAAGTTGCTTGCCGATCCTGAGACTTACAAGTTTTCGAAGGACGATTTCGGAATTTTGATTTTCCCAAATTTCACGAGCATTGCCATGGTATAGTAGCACGATTTCTTTTCCGATTCTCCATATTCGATCATGGGCTGCAGGAAATCTATGAAGATTATATTTACGCCATTTTCTCTTCCAATGTGACTGGGGTGTCGACGTGACTTCTTCCCATAGATCAGCTGGATCTCCAAGAATTTGTTCCGCTAATCTGCGTGCATTCGCCCACGCAACGTGTCCAGGAATCTGATAATCCAGTATTGATCCAAGAAGAAATTTGTTCGCGTTCCTCTTACTAAGACGTCCTTGGCTGGAGGGCAAAAGCCAGATCGAAGAATGGTTCTGCGGTGTGGCGTTAAGACGGCTTGCGTTTAGCAGGAGACGGTGTGTAATTCGATTTAGTCGCCTACTAAGTACACTGGTTTTCAGGAT
>DASQZS010000171.1:0-8171 GCA_035638535.1 Candidatus Acidiferrum sp. | reverse complement strand
TCGAGGAATGTGCCTTCGCGTGGGTCATGCTTCCAAGCAAGCAGGAAACTCAGGTTCGATTTTGGCCATTTTAGGATTTCAATTACGCGTGAAGAGTAGGTGCCTGACCAGTCTATGGCTCCAACGCCTCCTGCCAAAGTTGGGAACACATGAGTCGTCTCGGCAAGGCCGTAACGTGAAGGAACGTACCGATGTCCCCCTACATCAGTGAAACCTTTCATCACCCCCCACCGTGGCCTTTGCCACTGATCCAATCCCACAATGCCGCCTCCCGCTTCGAAACCCACAACCGTCAGGTTGCCGCCAGCTTCAGCGATTGCCTTTCTAAATGCAGAATGGGGAGCGTAGCACCAGAAGTTATTCAGTGTCCCTCGACCGCGAGGTATGCTTTCCACAACTGTCCCATCTTCATCCCTTATCTCGAATACCCCGTAAGGCATGGAGTTCCTCACGGCTAGGTAGTCTCCACCGAAGCTGTTTGAGTGTACGCTACTGAGAGTCTTTCCCTCTATGAGGGATAGTTTAGCCATAGGCCCGAAACCGCTATGCCGCCAAATCACATTCCCTTTGAAGTCTATCTTGCTAAGGAATTCAGCTGAATAATCGGTGACTATGAAACCATCCCTGTTCTTCGAGAGAAGCATATCATGTGCCCACTTCACATCGGGCACTCTAACTTTGCATTGAATATTACCGGAACTTATCTGAACAAAACTCCACTCGTTATTTCGGTCCGCAAACATGACGCTCCCACGTGAGGCACCAATCTCTGGGATGTCCTCAGGCAGAATTCTAACGACATGGGGATTGGAAGATGTCGTATCTCCCTTCACGGAATACTCCCACTCTATCTCCTTTCTATCCATATTGTAGATGATGACCGATCGTCGCATGTGCGGATCAGCCATGAGCAACTTTTCAACTCCGTTCTCAACAAAATGCTCTGCGTAATGTGGAGTGTATCCATACCTGTTGAAAAGCACCCGAAACTTGAAACCTTCACACTCCTCTTCCAATGCTCAACGCCAACGATCTAGAGTAGTAGAGACCGACTTCTTGTTTTTGAGCGTTGCGTGCATGTGACAGAGGTAGATTCAATTCCATTTCAAAATTTAAGCTCGGCCACAATCATATGCGCAGTTACTAAGAACAGATTATGGTTTTATACGTCATCGTGATGATTTCGTGCTAGGAATGCGGCCGTAGTCTAGTCTGGTCTAGGACGGGAACAGCAATGAATCTGCTGTCGGATGCCTGCCACGCTTCTGATCGCCTCTAAGGCGAGAAGACACCCGGGTTCAAATCCCGGCGGCCGCACCAAATTCATTGTGGGTGGGGTAATTTTTTACGTGCGTCTTATCACAATTCAAGAATTGTTCTGCTTCATTGAGACAATTCTTATTGAGTATAGCGCGTAGGTAAGATACGGCGATCAGTCTTCAGATGCCCGGATTGTACTCTCCCAATGGATTTTGAAGGCAGATTCATTCTTGACGTCAGATTAGAGAGCGCTGCACCATCGCATTTGAAAGATTTCGAAGCGTGGCGATGTGAGAGATGCGGCAAGCTATTTGTTGACTCAGGAGATGGTCATCTTCATGAAACCGATCATTTACCTAAAGGGCTTCCTTAATTTCCGCGGAATTTGTCACCTAGAGATTTCAGTTCCCCGTGCTCCATTACCTGAATCTTAGTATCTAATCTCACATCAAGGCCGATCTGACGAAGCAGACCGAATAACTGCTCACCAGTTATCTGACCGCGCAACCGCCCACTCTGAACTAGCATGGCCAGTTCACGGAATATTTGATCCGCAACCGCCGGATACTGCTGCCGAGCAGCTGAATAAACCTCCCAAGCACGCCCGACGAATATTTTGCGAAGAATCTCCTCAGGATTAAACGTCTTCGGCTTGACTTCCTGCTTCTTCGCTAGGCTTCTCTGCATCTCCGCTAACCGTTGCCGCTTAATCCTCTCAAGTTCTGCGTCATCACTCATCTTGCGCACCGCGTATTCTGATCCGATTATTCACGACACCTAAACAGGCTTCGCAGTCATAAACGAAACGGCCTGCTACGATCCAAGAATCAAGTCCCTCTCGATCTATTCTGTACATCTCATCCGCTAATCTCTGTGTCTGTTCGGTGAAGTGTCCTTTCGGAAAGGCACCGATGAAAGCCATAGGACGTTTGAATTTGCATATAGATTCCGTCGCAACTCGCAGAAGCTCAGGCTTTCCAAGAATACTGAATCCTACGACTCTATCCGGAATTACCTTCTTGATCAATTGCGGCAATGTTGACTTTTTCATCTCCAGAAGCGTTTCGCCGTCGGATGGCACGCGTCGCTGATCGAATAGCTGTTCTATCAATCCGACGAAACGGATGTAATTCTTCGGCAGTCGTATCTTCGGATTAACCGATATGACATAGTCATCCTGTGTGTGAATGAAGACTTGAAGGAGACCTTCCCAATTCAGTGGAGTCCCCAATACTTGAAGTAGAGTGTTGTGAACAATGTCAGGTCTACCCATTTTCTCAATCGGATAACCAGCACGCGCCAAGCTTATCATTGCAGAATGATGAAACGTTCTGTCCAACAACACCTCACCTGGACCTTTTTCCCTCTTTGCCGCATACCTCTTGATCTGAGGATGCGACCGAATAGAATCGGGTACTAACTGCAGCGCCGATTCAACGAGAACAAGTGAGATCATCATGCGGTTCAATAACGACCTAACGCATACCCAAAGAAAAGGTTGCGAGCCTGTTTGGTATGGAAATCAGGAGGCACACGGGAAATCGCACGCGAACGAATCGACATCCTAATCCAACTAGCCAAACAGAGTTTTGTCGACGACCCGCTACTCTCGAAGAAATATCTCGAAATAGCCCGCTTAATAGGCATGAAAGCGGGAGTTCGGTTACCGAAAAAAGATAAAATGTTCATCTGCAAGAATTGTGGAACTCTACTAATCCCGGGTGCTAACTGTCGAGTCAGAATCAAACCGGAACAAGGCGCAACGATATTAATCACCTGCCTCGCCTGCGGGAAGAGGAAACGGTATCCTACATTGAGGGAACGACGTTCGAGAAAAACAAACTGAAATATTTCAAATCCAGATCACGAAGAACCGATCCCACAATCTGGATTGGCAAAGAAGGATTAACTCAGGAACTATTGACTCACGTTGAGAATCAGCTAAAATCAAGAGAACTCGTGAAACTAAAGGTTCAGAAAGCCGCACTCACGAGCACAGATACGATAACCCTAGCAGAAAAAGTGTCGAAATCAACGAGTTCAATCCTCGTGGAAGTAATGGGCCACACGTTTACCCTTTACAAGAAACGGGAAGCAACTAAAACCACGAAGGGTTCGGAACATTCACATTAAACTAAGCTTATATGGTGCTCAAAAGTTAACCTCAACACTTTCCCGGATGGAAAATTAAGATGCCGACACCATTAGATGTCCCTTCAGATGTGCTTATTGATAGACTATCAAAATTTCTGAAGGAGAACATTGGTGATGTCTCACCGCCAAGCTGGGCGTTAACAGCAAAGACCGGATCACATAAGGAAAGACCGCCAGCAAATCCCGATTGGTGGTATACACGATGCGCTTCACTGCTACGAAAGCTGTACCTCCACGGCCCAGTAGGAATCGCACGTTTACGCGTTGAATTTGGAGGACGCCTCCGGCATGGGACACACATAGAACATTCCAGAGTAGCAGGCGGATCTGCTATACGAGAACCATTGCAGCAGCTCCAAAAAGCCGGATTCATCTCCGTAGAATCGAAAAAAGGACGAAAACTCACAACTGAAGGAATCAGCCTCCTAAACCGAATGGCCGGTGACATTCTGAAGAACGCTAAGAAGGCTGAAAACGACAAATGAGCAATCAGGATGAATACTCAGACGATGAACTCAATGCGATCCGGCAGAGAAGATATTCCGACCTTCAACGTTCCGCGGTTGAAGAACAACGTCAGAACGAATCAAAAAGACAATTTGAAGCCCAAAAACAAGCTGCACTCAAATTAATCTTAACACCCGAGGCCAGACAGAGATTGACAAATATCAGAATGGTTAAACCCGAATTCGCCGACCAAATCGAAGTCCAGTTGATCCAACTAGCCCAGACAGGCAGAGTGAAAGTGCCAATCTCCGACGACGAACTGAAACAAGCCCTATCAAGATTACAATCACAACGTAAGGATATCAGCATACGGAGAGCTTAACCCATGGCACGCAACAAACCAATCGCGAGAAAACTACGGTTAGCAAGCGCACTCAAAACCAAGAAACCCGTTCCGACGTGGGTAATGGCTAAAACTCAAGGCCACACCAGAACCCATCCTAAGAAACGAAATTGGCGCCGAACGAAGTTGAAAGCATAGGAGGATTACGACAATGAGTGAGGACAAGAAAGAAGAGATTGAAGAGACCGTCGAAACAACCGATACTGAAACTGAAGCTGCACCTGAACCGGAACCTGCTGACACGATCAAAGCTCCAAAGGAGAAAGAAGAGAAAGCAGAAGGCGAGGCTGAAGAAGAAATCGAAGTCGTCGAGGAACGCACCTACACAATTCCGCTTCATCACGTCCACGTAGTAACCCCTCGTATCAGGAGAGCCCCCAGATCTGTTCGAGACGTACGTGCCTTCATAGCACGTCATATGAGCGCCGAGGAAGTTTCCATAAGCAACGAAGTTAATGAGTTGCTCTGGGCACGAAGCATAAACAAACCTCCAAGACGAATAAAGGTCCGCGCGGTCAAAGACAAGGAAGGAAAAGTGATAGTATATCCGGCTAAGGCAGCGTAGTCCAGTTGACTATCGAAGATTGATGGTAACCCACGCATGGCCGTGATACTGGCAGACGTTTTCGGCAGCCCTAACATCGGCGTATACTGTTTCTGCAACGAGAAATTAGCCATAGTACCTCCAGGGTTGACTGCGAAGAAGATTAACGAATTCTCAAATGCTCTCGGAGTAGAGGTCTGCAAGACTACAATTGGTGGCTCCACATTACTTGGAGCGCTCACAGCTGGAAACTCGAACGGTATCTTGGTCCCTCACATCATACGCGACTACGAGTTCGACCGAATCAATAAATTCTGTAAAGTAAACGTGGTCGAAACAAATTGGACGGCACTCGGAAACGTGATCTTGTCAAACGATTTCGGTGCCGTCATACATCCGGATGCTGTCAAAGAACTCCGAACCTACGTGAAAGACGAGTTGAACGTCCAAGCAATCGACGCTAGAATCAACAATCTATCCTTCGTCGGGTCCCTTGCGATAGCGACCAACAAAGGCGCAATTCTTAGCCCAAACACTTCAGCTGAAGAACAAGCGGTAATCGAGGAGGCCTTGCGCGTGGACGTTGACGTCAGCACAACTAATGGTGGCGTGCCTTTCGTTAAATCAGGAATCCTAGCTAACTCTAAGGGTGCGGTAGTCGGACCGTTAACTCGTGGCGCAGAACTGATGCAGATCACTCGAACGCTTGGAGTCTAGTCAGATTTTTGAAAAACTTGATCCCACTTGCCCTGATCTAGTTCTTTTTGGGCTTCACGTGGATCTTTGCCGTCAATAGTGATTCCCAGGCTGACGCAGGTTCCCATAACTTCCTTCGCAGCTGTCTTACTCGATTTAGCGTAACTGCTAGGCATCTTCATTGCCGCGATCTTCGCCACCTGTTCCATGGTCAGATTTCCAACCTTCTCAGTTTTCGGATTACCAGAACCCTTCTGTATACCCAGTTCCTTAACGAGAAGCGCCGACGTTGTTGGTGTACCAATTTCGACCTCAAATTCCTTGGTTTCCACATCGACTACTACACGAACAGGCACCTTCATTCCTGCATAGGCTTTGGTAAGTTCGTTGATTCGATTCACTATCTGGAGAACATTAACTCCAAGTGGACCAAGCGCTGGACCTAACGGTGGACCTGCGTTCACTTCTCCACCGCTCAGTAACGCTTCAACTTGCTTCTTTTCGCCCAACTTGCTCTGTTTCTCCTCTACTCAGCAGTTTCACATAGTCCGCATGCACGGTTATAGGTAGTGTTGCGAACCCTTCTTCTAAGAGCTCGATCGTAACTTCCTCTTTCAGTTTATCAACATTCGTAATTCGTGCTTTAAGTCCTCGAAATGGTCCGCTTATTACTTCCACAGAGTCACCGCCTCGCAGATCCTCAATGACTGGTTTAGTGACGATGAACCTGTCGAGGGCTTCGGGTGATATTACCCCTTTAGTTCGCGCTCGCGCGTGACGAACGCCAGCTATCAAATCGTCAACGTAATGCGGCCCAGCTGATTCCACGAAAATATATCCCTTAACCAAGTCAGGAGCCAGAACACTTACGATAGGAAGTTTCTTCAAAGCTATTCTTGAAGAGATAAGGTCAACAACAGTTCTCTCCTGACCGCTCGTAGTCCTCACGGCATAGATGAGCATTTTTCTTTCAGAACTCATTACGGTGCCGCTCCAGCCGCTCCATTTGCAGCAGAGGACGGCAGCAAATTCAGGAATAAGAACAGGATTCTAATTACGAAACCTAGAGACCCGCATATTACAACACCAAGAAAACTGATCTTAAGCATCAACGAAATCTCATCATGTGAAGGCTTGGTAGTAACATGAATCAAACGTTTAGTCGATTCAATGAATTCTTGAAGAGTCATTGTCCGAATCACTTCCCTGAACGTTCTCTGTTTCTTGTTCTTAGGGTGTTATTTTAACCTTTGAACATCTTTTTGATCTAAGAGCGTAGTTATCTCTGCCGACGCCAGCTAAATGGATAAACTAGAAAACAGGGGATTATTCTTTAAGTCAAACGCGCACAATTTCTACGTTCATCGTCGTCAAAGTTTCAACCAGTCTCTTTCGTTCCGGTCCCCGGATACCTTTCCAATCAATTACTGCAACCGGTTTTTTCGTTCCGATGGTTCGCTGGATTGACATGTGGACGATTTGTTCGTCGTAATCTTCAAAGAAATACTTTGACAGAATATGTCCGAAAGCATATCCTTCTTCGCGCACCGCGGCACACTGTTTGTTACAATAGTGTCCGCCGCCGAAACCGATGGCATATTTACCTTGAACGGGTGTAGTGGCAGCTTGCCAGATGGCTTCACCAGCTACAGCTCCTGCTACTTGATCATTCCATTCCTTCTCAGTACTTCCGATCTCAACAAAGAGAGTTGGTAGTCCCAGCTCGGTCGGACCATGGTGGGTTGCCTCTAGGGTGACAGCATAGTTGATTTTTGCGGAATCTTTCGCAGCGTCCAACGCTAATAGTGCGGCGCGGGATCTGCTGGGATCGGTGTAAGAGAGTGATTTCGGTTTTCCTCCGAAATCGGCGCGAGAAGTCGAGTTCCCCGTCCAATGAACGGTTAATGCAGGTTCACCGCTTTCGCTTCTGTGACGTGACGCGAAAATCACGGCCTCTAATTTCACATCGAGATCCAGATGATCGGTGTATATTCCGTCACTCTCTACATGTTTGATTAAAAGTTCTCCCTGTTTGAAGAGATCGGTTCTTCCTGTGACCGGTTGGAAATTTTTGATACGCGTTAATTCTCGGGCAATGTTCTGAGCTGCTTCATCTTGTTTTGAAGCTACGATGAGAACGACCATATGACGCCCAGACTCTAGGTAATTATTTTCGCAACCATCTGATCTGGGTTGAAGGGTATAAGATCCTCATAGTTCTGGCCGACGGCGGCAAATAAGATGGGTTTCCCGAGAATCGTAGCCATGGAAATCGCACTACCACCTTTAGTGTCTGCGTCTAACTTTGTCAGGATAACTCCATCTAACTTGATCGCTTGTGAAAAGACTCGCCCCTGCTCGATGGTGTCATTCCCTGTTAACGCGTCGACTACCAGAACCGTTAAGTCTGGTTGAGCCACTCGAGCTATTTTTTTCATCTCTTCTAAGAGATTCTTGTTGGTTTGCATTCTTCCTGCTGTGTCGATCAGGACGACATTAAGTGCGTGCGCCTTAGCGTAATTGACCGCGTCAAAAGCAACTGCGGCTGAATCGCCTCCGTAATCATGTTTTATTGTCTTGATTCCGATGCGTCGTGCGTGCTCCTCAATTTGCTCGATTGAGCCGGTACGATACGTGTCTGCAGCAGCGATTACTACCGAATATCCC
>DASQZS010000170.1:0-7307 GCA_035638535.1 Candidatus Acidiferrum sp. | reverse complement strand
AAACCGCGCATGCGCATGTAACGAGCATAGACGTCTATTCTGGCAGCGGTGAATGCGGATCCAACATGCAGTGGACCACTCATGTAAGCGAAGGGAAATGTGACGAAACATTTCTGACGGTTTGGGTCTGGATCTGGATCTGCATCAAAAATTTTTGATTTTGTCCATTCGGTTTGCCACTTAGTGTCTAGTTTGTTCCAATCTGTAGGCATGACTTTCACTTCTTGAGCATCGAGTTTAGCAGCGATTCGGAGTTAGTGAGGATTTGATCAACGTTCGATTTCGTTCCGCCTCCTTGGCCGAAATAGTCCTTGCCGCCCCCGCCTCCTCCGATTAGTGACGCGAGCTGTGTGGCGAGTTTGCCTGCATGAATGCCGGATTTGACCGCCTGCTTTCCAGCTCCGACTAAAATTCTTGTTGAGTCTCTAGTGAGAATCAGGAGCACAACGGCGTTTGGTGCCTGTTCAGTGATTTTATTGATTGTCGAGATCAGCTCGTTCTCTTCGTTTTGCGTATATTTCGCTTGGCAGAATTTTAATCCGTCAATGTTTTTGCTTATGCTGAGAAGTCTGTTCGCTTCGCGTTCTGCCCATTCTGCTGATAATTTGTCAAGGCGTTGTAGGAGTTTCTTGTTTTGAGTAACTAGGGTCTGAACTTGTTGGTCGAGTTTTTCGACCGGTGCTTCAACGATTGACGAGATGTCTTTCAGTTTTCGTTCTTGTTCTTCGGCCGCACGGAGAGCTTGTGTTCCCGCAGCGAATATGATTCGTTCCACGCCGTCCTGAATCCGTTCAGTGTGAAGAATTTTGATTGCCCCGACTTGTCCGGTTCGAGTGCAATGTGTTCCGCCGCAGGCTTCAACATCCCAGTTTCCAATCTTTATGATTCTAAGTTCTCTTCCCGGTACAGCTCCGCCTTGGTATAGGATGTAACCGTAGGTTTGTTCGGCTTTATCGCGTGGTAGCCATTGTGATTCAACTGTTATGTCGTCTAATGCAACTTCTGTAGCTAGGCGTTCGATCTGTCTGATTTGGTCTTCAGTAATTCGCTCGTAGTGCGAGATGTCTATTCTGCTCGTCTCGACTCCTTTCTGTGCACCTGCTTGCCATGCGTGTTGTCCCAGAACACGTCTGGCTGCCCCTAGTATCAAATGGGTACCCGTGTGGTGACGCATCAGGCTGATGCGCCGATTCCAGTCTATTGTTCCTCTAACGCTTTCGCCGATTTCCGGGGTTTTGCCTTCTAGGCGGTGGAGTATTACTCGTCCAAGTTTCTGTGTGTCAACTATTTTCAGTATTCCTTTGGCTGTTTCTAGTTCCCCGGTGTCTCCTGGTTGTCCTCCACCTTCTGGGTAGAAGCAGGTTTGATCGAGAACTAGAAGGTTGTTGAATATTGCTTGTACCTTTGCTTCGAATTGTTTCTTGAACGGATCTTTGTAGTAGAGTGGTATTGTTTCAGGAAGTTGTTCCACCCTGCTTTCTATTGTGGAGTATTCGTCAGCTGTTTTCGTTTGAGAGGCGCCTTTCTTGTTGAGATGTTTTTGCGCTACCATTCCGTAGAAGTCTGTTGGTAGGCTCAAGGAGACTTGAAGGGTATCGGATAGTTCTCTCACTACGTCTGGAACTAGGCCGTGTGAGTCGTATAGTTCCACTAACGTTTGGGGTGGGATTTGCGTTTGTCCTTTCCGTTTTAGTTCGTTTGCGATTCTCTTTACTAATTCTGATCCACGTTCTAATGTTCGTTGATATTTTGCTTCTTCTGATTTTATCGCTTCAGCAATCTCATGCCGCATGTCGTGCAATTGCGGAAAATCTTGTCGCCAATAGTCTATCTGTGAATCGATAATGTCGAGTATCTTATCCTCGATGCCCAACTGGTGGAGTATTCGGTAGGTTCTGCGAATGAGCAGCCGTGTTAAGTATCCTTCTTCAACGTTTGAGGGTACGACGCCTTCTGAAAGCAAGAACGCGATTGTCTTGGTATGGTCTGCAACAGTCATCGCGTTCTCGATTGGTGTGAGCGTAGTCTCCAAATATTGCCAGTCCATGTGAAGGATTTCCGCAATTTTCTTCCTCGCGGAAACCCGATCCCCACCTCTTTCAACGTTCATGTAGCTTGAATACGGAACGACTTCGGCGACTAATTTTTCATCGAATTTTACGGAAGCAAGTTCGAATATTTTGTCGAGAACGGGTCCGTATATTACTTGGAAGGCGCTGGGTTTGCCTTGGCTTAACCATGCCCACCGTTCGATCCCGTATCCAGTGTCAACCGTTCGGATGGGAAGTTTGGTTAACTTGTCTCCTTCTACTTTGTATTGCATAAAGACGAGCGTAGAAATTTCTAATCCGGCGCATAGACATTCGACGTCTGGTCCCGCATTGCCTCCACCGGACCAGAAATGTTCCTTGTATGACAACGTGTCGGATTTCAATCCGAATTTTTCGGTTGCTAGTTGATGATGGTATCTGATTGTTTGGTCCATCCAGTAGATTTCTTTATCTGGGTAGTTGAATGCGTGAGCTCCGCCCATCTCGAACATTAGATCGTGTCGTCCCAGGGTTGGGCCCACGTTGTCTATGTCGGTGAATCGGATACTTGGTTGGCTTATTACGAGTGGATTGGCGGGCGGAGGGATCAGTCCTTCTGTGACGTAGGGTTGAAAATCGTAGATCGATGCTCCGACTAAGAAGACGTCGTCTCGCCACCGTGCAACTACTGGGTACGGTCGGATTCTTTTATGTCCGTTTTCCTCGAAGAATGAGAGGAAAAGTTCTCGCATATCGTGAACTGAGTAAGATCGGCTTGCAGGTGATTTTCCGATAAACGAATAACGGACGCATGGGCTGTCTCCGCAGTAGTTTTCGCTTGAGTTTTGAGTCCAAAAATGGCTACCGCAGGAGACGCATTTCTTGCGCATGAAGCCATTTTCTTTAAAGAATGGGACAGCGAATTCTTTCTCGCTGATTTCCATCAGTATTTTTCTCCGGAGATTTAATCAAGTGTGTGTGAGAGCGGTAGGCTATTTATCCTCTGGTAATTGCTGACTTTTTTTGCTGTTTAAAACATCAACGAAATGACCTGTTTACTCTTCAGTCTTTCTTCGGCGGCGACTTCTGTTCTCTCTGGGTTCACTGTCGAGTGATGAAGTCATACCTTGCTTACCACACCAGGATTGATGTTGCTCGTAGAGTTTCTTTCCTGTCTCGTCGTTAGTGAATTTCGCTCCACAGCGGCAAGTTTTGTATTCTTCAGACAAGTCGAGACTGCCTAATTGGATTCTGAATGTGAGCCTAGAAAAATCTAGGCTTCAGCTCGGTAATCGGGATCAAAAATTGAGGAGAGGAAACACTGACTGGGCTGGATTGGCTTTTAACCGAACAGCGCGCCTAGCCCTGCTAGTGCTTCTTCGCTTTTCTTCTTATCGTCTTCGCCTTTCTTCTCTTCTTTCTTCCCTTCCGCGACTGGAGCAGCGGCGGGGGCAGCGGCGGCTGGGATAGCTTGGGCTGCTTTGATTGCGTCATCGATCTTAATTTCGGACAATGCCGCTACAAGGGCCTTTACTCTTGGTTCCTCGGTTTTTACGCCGGCAGCTGTAAGGACCTTTGTAACGCTGTCTTCTGTTACTTTTTCGCCTGCTGAATGAAGCAGAAGCGCTGCATAGACATATTCCATTATTTTACACCGAACTTGACGGGGTTCTGTGGTTAGCATTTGTCCCCTTTTTCAACCTTTTCCTTCACCCGGCGGGTTGCCCGGTTTCGTGGCTGAAATTGCGGTGGATAATGCATTCATCGTTCTTACCGCACGTTGGATGATGAAGGGGGTTGTCTCCTTCGTGAGGAAACCTGCTTCAAGGCTTACGGCGACTGCTTGTCTGTAGGCCTTAGAGATAATTTGCGGGGCCGTTTCTGGGAGCATAATGTTCGCTTCGACGGCTACGCCGAACGCCATTCGTACTGCAGTCGAGAATTCGTTTTTCGTTTGATCAAGATCGAACGTGAGATCGTTTGGGGATAATACGAGGCCGTGGTCATAGGCGTAGGCTAGCGATAGTCCTGCTTCCATCGGCTTCATTCCGAGTTTCGACAGTAGCGACGCAGTCTTAGTGGAGATTACGTCGCCTTTGTAGGCGACAATCGTGTCCTTGGCGATGAAAATACTGCCGCCTTCAATGCGAGTCTGTACTTTTGCTTCGTTAAATTCGCTTATTACTGGTCCTGGTTGCAACCCTGTGTTCCCAGCTTGCACCATTATTTCACTTGTTGCTATGTCTCCACCTTTGGCGGGAACTCTTACTTTGTTTTTGTTAAGGAAAATTATCAGTTCGTACGGGTTCATTTGGGAGAATATCAGGACTTTTGAACCAGTTAACGAGTCAGCGAATTTATCGACGTTGGTCTTTTCGGTAGCGAGCTTCTCGGAGGCTTTTCGAAGGATTGTATTCTTTGCAACTATGAGTTCTGCCTTACCTCGTAATTTCTTTCTGATTTCCTGAATCTGAGAGGATCGTACCTTCCGCAGATCGGCCACTGCGACTACGGGGTATTTTTGAAGCAGTTCGACTAGGTCAGAGTAAATTTCTTTCTTCCATGCGGCGATCTGTCGGGTTAGCATGTAAAATCACTTTGTGATTGCAATCTTGACGGGTTTGCTCATGGTTGCTTTTACTAGGATTTCTGAGATGTTCTTGAAGCCACGTTCGAGTTTTTCTTCTATTCGTGAAATTACTGTCTGAATATTTTCTGCGAGCTTGTCATCTGACATGGTTTCCGTCCCAATTCGGCATGAGAGAACTGGTTGCTCTCTCATTCTGACACGAACCATCTTCCTTTGACCTGCTATTATTTGATCAATTGGGGCGTTCGGAGGGACGGGAGTAGGCATTTTGCCTCGAGGGCCGAGAAATGAACCTAGGGCTCGTCCGACTTGAGGCATTAGCGGTGCTTCGGCTATGAAGAAGTCATAGTCTTGGGCGAGCTTGCGTGCTCCTTTCTTGTCTTTACTCAACGAATCAATCTGATCTCGTGTGACAAGCATGTCTGCTCCAGCGCTTTTTGCTCGTGTCCCCAGGTCACCGGAGGCTATGACGCAAATCTTAACCGGGCCTTCTGGCGTGTTCGGAAGCGGTATCGTTTCATTGATTCTATTTTCGGGTTTCTTAAGATCGACTTCGCGTAGTTTAACGACAAGTTCGATGGATTGCGAGAATTTTCTTTTGACTAGATTCTTCCGTAGCTCACTCAGTGCCCTACCGACTTCATCCTTAGCAAGCGGCAATCAAAAGCACATCTAGTCAAATTTCTGAGTGGTGATGCCTGCTGCGTAATAAAAACGTTTCAGCCCAGCATCGTCTGTTTACCTTCAGATTAATAGCGGACTCTAGTGTCATATGGATACGTTGAGTTGACATTTGTCTGAGGTTAAGAGGTTTAAGATCATCGGGGAGATCAAGAAAGGTAAGACCCTTGTCCCGTTCACGGTCCAGTACGATGCGATCAAACAGGATCATGCCACCCAACGTCTCTATTCTGAGATGGGTAGTCGGCATCGCGCTCGGCGGTTTGAGATAATGATAAAATCGGTCCAGGAAGTTGCAACAGATGTCGCAGCCTCAGATAAGTGAAGAGGAAATAGTTCGCCAACTGGCCGCCGAGATTCGAATCCTTGAAGGATCCGTTGGTGCCCTTCAATCAAGACTGGACGTTGTGAGGGGAGCGATCGGAGAAGTAACATTAGCCCACGATACGTTGGAAGGATTAAAGACCCTTAGTGACGGCGACTCGGTACTAGTGCCCGTCGGTGCCGGATCATACGTCAAGATGAGCATTGCGGACTCCAAGAAACTGATCATGGGAGTTGGAGCCGGAGCAGCCATAGAGAAGGATGTTGGAAGCTCCGTTGAAGAATTGAAAGGAAGACTCCAGGAATTAGACGAGGCGAGGACATCAATTCAACAACAGCTAGATCAAACCTTGAACAGGTATCAACAAGACAGAGAAGCGCTTGAAGAACTTCTTAGACGCCGTGAATCGGCTGCGCAGAAGACAAATTGAGTAAACTAAGTTTTCCATCCAAACCTAATTCTTTGTACAGGGATACGAGAGATCATGTTTGAGAAACTCAAATCTGGTCTGAACGGTTTTGTTCAGAAGATTTCGCAAAAGGAACTCTCCGACAAGGACATCAACCGAATCTTGGACGAATTCGTACTTGTCCTGGTTCAGAATGATGTGGCTTATGACGTAGCGAAGAAGGTCTGTGACGACATACAGGCCAAACTCAAGACTGTGCAAATCAAAAGATTCAGCGACTCTACCGAACCGGCGCGGGATGTCCTCCATGAGGTACTGATCGAACTTTTGAAAGGAAGTGGTGAAACAAGTTTCTTCGACATACTCGAGAAATGTAAGAATGAACATCGATCAGCCGTGATACTGTTCGTTGGAGTCAACGGAACTGGGAAGACTAGTTCAATCGCCAAAATCGGGCACCTCCTCTTGGCTAAGGGATATTCGGTTGTAATCGCTGCTGCAGACACGTATCGCACCGGCTCAATCGAGCAAATTGAAGAGCACGCACGACGCATCGGAATTAAGACAATAAAACATGATTACGGAGGCGATTCAGCAGCAGTTGCCTTTGACGCCGTCAATTACGCTAAGGCGCACGCACTTAACGTCGTCCTAATCGACACAGCAGGAAGAATGCAAACCAACAAGAACCTCTTAGAAGAAATGAAAAAAATCGCTCGAGTGGCTCAACCAGACTTGACGGTCCTGGTAGTCGACGCGTTAACAGGGAATGACGCGATCGAGCAGGGGCGAGTCTTTTCACAAGCGATCAAGTTAGACGGAGTTATCCTGACAAAGTTAGACGCAGACACTAAAGGTGGCAGTGCGATTTCTATGGCTACGATTCTCGGGAAACCCATCTTATTTGCTGCCGTCGGCCAGAACTATGAGGATCTCATACCTTTCAACCCGGATCAGATGGTTGCGAAAATTATCAGCTAGAGTCGGGGTTTATGGCCGTTCTCATTGTAGCTTCAAAACAAGATGAAGCAGCTCAGAACATTGTCCGGGAATTAACGCGTATCAAAAATTTTCAACCAGTCGAAGGAAGAACCGATCTTCTCAAACAAGGAGAAATTTTCATCAAACATGTAGATAGTGACGGAATATACACCGATCAACTGGATCTAGATATGACCTTAGAAGCAGTGATTTTTGCGTCACGCCACAGAAGCGAAAGCGGTGAACCTGCATTAACCGTTCATTGGACGGGGAACTCGACTTCTCGCGCCG
>DASQZS010000169.1:0-3298 GCA_035638535.1 Candidatus Acidiferrum sp. | reverse complement strand
GGAAGTCCTAATTTTGTTCCGAGGACGATGGCGAAACCAAAACCGCCGAACAGTGCGAGGATAATGAATTGGGAAGGCCAAGCGCTCAGGAGACCCCCGACAATAGTCCCGATTAGGAATGTGAGTCCAAGCGTCAGTAACGGATACAAGTTCATGAATCGGCGCAATGAACTGATTTCCGTTGAAAACGTCGAGTAAAACTCCCGCCTCGCTTCTCTAAATCTCTTCATCTCTTCATCTCACAAGCACTTCTCACATCTCTCTGGGGAGATTCTTGATTAAGTTCCCAGTCCTAATTGGTCTTGATTTTCTCTCTCGCTTTCTATCCAATTAGAAATAACTTCAAACGGTGCGTCCTGTTTAAGAGGTCAGTTGGGACCACACTAGTCATAGTGGGATGAGCTTAATCTATTCTCTTGCTGAAGAAGTGAACTGCGAGCGCATACATGAGAACCGTGTAGATGATGATCGCTATGAAGTCATTTTGGACAGTGGCGAAGTCAGAGCCTCTGATCATTAACGCTCGAAGCCCGTCACCAAGATAGGTAAGGGGGAGACAATACGCAACAGGTCTCAAGATTTGAGGCATCGCTCTGATTGGGTACACTATTCCGGATAACCAAACCTGAAAAGTGAGAGAAAAGATAGCAATCTCTGCTGCTTCAATCTGGGACTTGGAGATGACCGAGATTAGCACACCGAATCCAGTAGAGGCTATCGCGTACATGAATAACATAAGGAATACGAGCATTAGGTTTCCCACTATTCGAACATCCAGGAAGACAGTTACCACGAACAGACAAGACACAATATTGACGATTCCAACGACAAGCACGTGATAAAGTATCTTGCCCATCAATAGTTCGGCACCGCTTATTGGGCTTACCATGAGTTGCTCGAATGAGCCTCTCTCCCTCTCTGCTACTATGGTCGACGCAGCAAGAGCAGTCAAAGAAGCAGCGATTGTGACACCGACTTGCCCTGGAATTACGAATCGGAGTTGATTGAGTTGTATTGAACTGGAGGCTACCCCTACGTTAGTGTTGAAAAGAAAGTCAGGTTGGACAAAGACTCCACCTTTTGATCCGAGCTGTGAAACCACTGTGACTATTGCCGAGCTTGAAGTATATCCAACTACTGGATCACTGCCGTCAACATAAACTAGGACGTAAGCTTTGCCGAGCAGCACCCTGTCACTGAAATCTTGAGGTATAAACACCATTGCACTATATTGGCCGTTCCGAATCAGATCAATGCCACTTTGAATGGGTAACCAGTTGCCGAAGTATTTAACATCAAGCTCATCCGACCTCGTTAGTTGATTCGTGAGAACCAGGCCATAGTTCAAGTCACCGTGTCCTTTGTCTTCGTTGACTACAATTATTGGAACATTCTTAATGTTCCCTGTGAACGCAAAACCTACTATTAGCGTTATTATGCAAGGTAGGATTAGAGCTGTGATGATTAATCCTTTACTTCGAGAGAGTAGGGTAATCTCTTTCTTTATAACGAGGTATATTCGCTCCGCGTTCATCTGATTTCACTACTCAATGGTCCGTGTATCCGGACCGGCAGGGACGAGTTTGACGAATACATCATCCAACGTGATATCTACGGCTCTAATGATCAATGGTTGGATACCCGCTTTCTCCAACACTGGCGGTAACCCCAAAACTGCCTTATCGGTATCGGTTACAGTAATACGGAGTTTATCTTCGATTGGTTCGACCCTTTTGACTAATGGAGAACTTTTCAGAACCTCGCAGGCTTTAGCTGAGTCGGAAGAGGCAACCCAAATATCTACCGCGTGTCCTCCTATTACTCTATCCTTCAGGCCTTCTGGAGTATCGACCATTAGAAGCCTTCCTCGGCTCATCATCCCAAGTCTATCGCACTGAACTGCTTCGTCCATGTAGTGCGTGTTGACGAAGATTGTGACTCCTGACCGCTTGATTTTGTTGAAGTATTCCCAAAAGACTGCTCTAAGCGCTGGGTCTACGCCTGCGGTCGGTTCATCGAGAAAGAGGAGTGGCGGCTCATGAACTAGGGCGCATGCGAGGCTCACTCGTTGCTTCATTCCTCCTGAAAGGTCGCCTGTGATTCGGTTCTTGAATTCCAGCAATTGCATTAGTTCGAGTTTTGCTTCAATTCGCTCTTTACGGATATTTTTTGGGACTTGGTAAATTCCGGCGAAGAATTCCAGGTTCTCCCAGATCTTCAGGTCATCGTAGAGGCTGAACTTCTGTGGCATATATCCAAGATGGGTTTTTGCGGCCTCCGGTTGTTTCACCATATCGTAACCCGCTATCTGAATCGCACCATAGCTTGGCGTTAGGAGACCGCAAAGCATTCTCTCGGTTGTTGTCTTACCTGCGCCGTTTGGTCCCAGGAAACCGAAGATTTCGCCTCTCTTTACGTCGAGGTTAACATGATCGACGGCGACGAATTTTCCGAATTGGATTGTCATATCCTTGGTCAAAATCATACTCTCGGGTAAAGATTCAACTTCCTCCTTCAGAATCTCACTCTCGGACATTAAACTCGATACCTCCGAGGAGATGATTGAAGCTGTATCCGATTTGATTCATAGCGTCCTGACTCGCGGCTATCTGTGCGAATATGCCAACGTGAGTCTGGGTTTTCCTGCGACTGTTCATACTCCAGACCATCGATAAATCTTTGCCTTACGCTACGATTCTCGAGAGAGTGTAGATTTCGTTGGCTAATTTGATGCGTTGAAGTTCATGATGTTGAACGGTGAGGAGCGCGTCGTTAAGCCATGCCTTCGTAATGTTCAGTTGTGCTGTTAGTTCATCATCGAAATAGTCAGCGGTACTCTCGATGATCTTGTCAAGTTGTGAGATCATCCTTTCGAAGCTTCTTGATCTAGCAAGCGGTTCTATCATCGAGAATCTTTTCTTCCTGATCATAGTCTAATGTTTTCAATCCGATGTTGATGTTCCAGATTCGGCGGTGTCCACGCTAACCTCTTTTCAAAGAGCAGGTCATGCAGTGTGCTGCGCCGTAACCTCCTGTTAGGTTCTTCAAGATCATTGGGTACGCATCTATGCCGTGTTCGTAAATCTCTTTTTTGTGAGGGAAGAATCCTCCCTCGTTCTTGAGGGTGTTGTAGTCTTTCTGTGCCTGTTCGCACAGTTTGCCATAGCGAGCTGGATCGTTGCGTGCTTTTTCTATAATGTTGTTGAGTACATCTTTGACTTCTCGTTCAACATCGACGGCAAGGATTTGGCCGTCTTTGATGGTTAAGAAGTTTGAGGCATAGGTCATCTGTTCGAGT
>DASQZS010000168.1:0-3950 GCA_035638535.1 Candidatus Acidiferrum sp. | reverse complement strand
TGGAGATGATATTGTTGACTGGGAATACGTAGAAGATGTTTCGAGACTCGTTGTCATGTCTTGCGACTTGAAGAAAAAAACGAGGTCCCGCGTCTTCAACACCCAAGGAGATGTTAGACCGGTGATTGACGGAGTTAATTTTCTGCGTAAGATTTCGAAATCACAACTCGAAGTTGAAGGCGGTAAATTTGGAATTCCATGGAGGTATGATACGACGTCGTTGAAGAACGAGATCGGATTCGAACCACGGTACTCAATGGAGGAGGGGATACAGAAGACTTACCAAGTCTTCCTGTCAAGAGACCCATGATCATTAGAACCACAACATCTTTCTAAGGACGAGGCGGGTTCAGGAATGAAGACCGGAATCGGTTCTCTATCATTAATCGACTTGCTTCTAGTTTTAGTGGTCGTTATCTGGGGCGTCAACTTTACGATAGTAAAAATAGCGCTTTTGGAAATGAACCCTCTCGTATTCAATTGTTTCAGGGTCATCGTAGCGAGTGTGTTCCTTATCATTCTGAGTTGTTTCAAAAAGAGTAGTCTCCCAAGTAGGAGCATCTTTTTTCAACTATTCGCTATCGGTTTGATTGGAAATGGGATCTACCAAGAACTCTTCATTCTTGGGATTTACAGAACCGCAGCCGGAGTGACGGCACTCATATTGGCGGCAACTCCAATTTTCGTAATGATCATCGACTCAATTTTGCACGTCGAGAAGATAGGTTATCGAGAATGGATTGGCGTGATTTTTTCATTTATCGGCATCATGTTAATGATTCATATCGAATCGCTAGGCTCTGTAGGGAATTCAGCCCTCATTGGAGACCTTCTCATTTTAGCTGGAGCCATCTGCTGGGCAAGCTACATCGCATTGTCTAAGCCCATACTCTCCTCAGTAAGCCCTCTCCAGTTCGTCACGTATACGGTCATTTTAGGAAGCCCGATTGTGATCTTTGCCTCTCTGCCATCTCTTCTTACTCTGGATTTGCGTACCGTAACTTGGGAAAACTGGAGCATCATAGGCTACTCAGCACTATTTTCAATCGCCGTAGCTTACACCATTTGGTATTCGAGCGTCCAAAGAATCGGAACCGCACGAACGGCTATTTACCAGAACTTGGTTCCATTGATCGCAGTAGTTATCGCCTGGCAAATTCTAGGCGAGCAGCTACTAACCAGACAACTCCTTGGTGGCGCGATGATTTTCCTAGGAATCTACCTTACAAGATTTTCCAACTGAAGCAAAATCGGCGTTGGCGAATCGTTAACTACCAACGCTCAGTGTAGTCTCACGAATAATGAAAACATAGAACTAGGAGTCCCGACGACGAAACTCATATTTTTGGATAGTAAAGTGGTGCACCACGCTCTCCAACATCCAATGCACCCACGTGTTGTCCTCCGAGGCTAGCTATGAATAACCTTGTCCCACTCGGTTCGAAGGCAATATTCGTGGGTTGATTCAGAATTTCACCCGTTGTGTCCTCGATTAGCAACTCGAGGTTTTGATCTGGTGTAACTACGTAGATGCGATTCGGGTTATAGCAGGACACGTACAGGTTACCGTTCTTTGCAAAAGCTAATCCGTCCATAACGTTGCCTTGGAGCTGCGCAAAGATCTCAGGTGCTCCTACTGATCCGTCGCTGTTGATACAGATTTTCAGTATGTCTGCGGCGGTAGATTCGATCATGTATATCGCTCCGTCAATTGGGGATATGGCGGTCCCGTTTGGAAAGTGCCAGTTTCCTCCTATGAGTGATTCGGAAACACCGTTTCGTTTGATTCGGATTAGCCTCCCGTTGGGTTTCCAATAATCACCTGAATCTGAAAAGTAGTAATTCCCTTGATTGTCGAACGAGCCGTAGTTTGGACATATTGTAGGGCCATCCTGGGCTTTGTTGCAGTAAATTGAAAATTCACCTTTCTGAGAAACTCTGAGTACGTTGCGCTGTGTCCCATTGCATAGGTAGAGGTTATGATCAGCGTCAGAAGCTACCCCACCTATGAAGCCCTCAGTCTTAGCCAATTGGCTAAGCTCGAAATCTGGTGGGGTCATTACGTACACTTGTCCAGCGAAGCCTCCAGCATATAGTCGACCGTCCGACCCAAAATTGATGCCTTCAGGATGATCTAGCCCAGACCTAATCACTTCAACCTGGTGAATGTTATAGCGTGCCATAATCTCAACCATCTCATCACATGCATTACATTTGAATATTTTGTGATCAGATCAAAACTGATTTATCCTTTTGAGTAACCTATTGGCCGAACTTCATGAAGATCACAAAGGTAGAATCGTTAGTCCTTCGATTGCCGAACGTTCGTGACATTATTGATGGAACGCAAGATGATATAGTGATAAGGATTGAAACCGACGAAGGCATAGTCGGCATTGGCGAGGTGGACGCTCCTCCCACAGTGGTCAAAGCGATGATGGAGGCCCCGCTTTCGCACTCATGGGCTAAAGGATTGGAACAGCTGCTCCTCGGCGAAAACCCGTTGAATATCGGATATCTCTGGGAAAAACTCTACCAAGGTTCAATATTGTATGGCAGACGAGGTTTGACGTTGAACACTCTCAGCGGAATTGACATCGCTTTATGGGATATAGCGGGCAAACACTACAAGACACCCACATATCGATTACTCGGAGGCAGACCGAACAACCATGTTACACCCTACTCAAGCATCCACCCATTCGCGAAAACCCCAAATGAAGTCATAGAAAAGTGTCGCAAACTAGTGAAGGATCAACACTTCAAAGCTACAAAATTCCAATGTGAACCGATCGGCGTTGATGACAGAAAGGCATTGGAGTTCATCAAATTAGCCCGCGACGAATTGGGAGACAAAATCGATATCATGCTTGACGCGTGCATGTGCTATGACACCAAGGGAGCGATCAAATTCGCACGCCAAATCGAACAATACAATATCTACTTTCTCGAAGCAGCACTACATCCCGACAACCTTGACGGTTACGCGAAACTATCAGCATCAACAACAGTTCGTATAGCGGCCGGAGAAGAACAGACTTCCCGATTCATGTTCATAGATCTCATGGATAGAGGGAAAGTGGACATCGTGCAACCAGACGTCACGCGTGCGGGCGGATTAACGGAATGCAAACGCATCGCAGATTTAGCAGCAGACAGGAGTATACTATGCATACCGCATTGCTACAAGACAAACATAGGACTAGCTGCTACGCTACATCTCTCCGCAGCGGCATCCAACTCTCCTTATACGGAATTCCCGCAGTCCAACTCACCGCTCAAGAAAGAATTGACACGTGAGGACTTCAAAGTTCTCCCTGACGGCACTATCGAGTTGCCCGAGACACTAGGCTTAGGAGTCACGTTGAACGAAGATGCCGTTACGAAATACCTTTACGAAAAGAAGTGCCCTTGAAGCTAACTTCGATCAAGAAACCGTTCATCGTCGCCGTCATCGCAGAATCGACTGCGACTAAATGTCTAAAACAGCTGAGGTCGGCCGAAGAAAAGGGCGCAGATGCGTTTGAAATCAACATCGCCCAATTAAAAGAGAAGGAATTACGCAAAATCTTCGTTTCAACTAAGAAACCATGCGTTGCCTCAAACCGAAGATCGGACTTCATGAAACTCTACGGCTACAGAAACCTGCCCGAGACAAACGAGGAGACCCGTGTTGAAAAATTGCTGCGGGCACTCGAGAACGGTGCTGAAGTCGTCGATTTCGAACTTGACACATTCACTAGCAAACATGAAACACCTTCTTTCGGAAGTCAAGCAGAGACTAAATATGCGCTCAAATCTGAATCAAAACCTACCCAATATTCCACTCATCCACGAACTGCACTTAGGCAAAGAAGGCTTTCACAGCTCATCAAGTCGAGGAGAGGCGAGGTTCTCATTTCCTGCCACACCCAGACCAGGATTAGGCAGAACGAAATTTTGCGGCTTGT
>DASQZS010000167.1:0-24343 GCA_035638535.1 Candidatus Acidiferrum sp. | reverse complement strand
AATACAATTCGGGTAGAAGACATGACCACGACTACACCAACGTGTTTCGTGGATAAAGATCAACTCATACGAACGTTCATCAACATAATCGAAAACGCTCTCGATGCGATGTCTGTAGGCGGTACACTAACAATCTCAAACAAGCAAGTGAACGGTAAAATGGAGATTGTGTTTGCAGACACGGGAAGGGGAATATCGAAGGAGGATATGGAGAAAATTTGGGCTCCTCTCTACACGACTAAACCTAAGGGGGTCGGTTTGGGATTGGCAATTTGCAAGCGAATAGTAGAAGCTCATGGCGGAACTATCAATGTCGAGAGTTCTCTCGGAAAAGGATCAATCTTCACAATTACAATTCTAACCACAGCACAATCACAGGACAGATAACAGGATAACGCATCGAAAGTGGATTACATGGGCAAATCCTTTTTGAAATACTTGGAGTTACCACTTGATCGAGATCCTACGCGAGAAGAACTGATCTTACATATGAGACAGCACAACATTTCGCCTAGATGGAATCATAACACTGGATTCTTCCTCCAGCTCGGCAATGAAAGGAATCAGTGGGTCATAGGTCGAATCAAAGAACGGTTCCGAAAAATATTGCAGATCAACACGAAGGAAGACGTCGATAAATTACACGATGAAATTTTCGGGCCGAATCAGTAAACGCTTCACATCAAATAATTCGGTATGACGGAACGAATTGAGAGAAGAACTGATTAGAAACTTTCAATCTGTAGCGCCATCGACGATATAGCTTGTCGAAAGCATTATTTCCAGCCGAATCCACAGGTAAATGTGAGCCGCATTTGCCGTTCTGTCCCAACTGCGGGAAGCATTCGGAAACCAAGTTTTGCCCAGATTGTGGAACGCGCTTAACAACCGTCGCGCCACAAACCGCGCAAACTCCAGTTCAGAATGTTTCGCAGCCTCGACAATCGCCATACTCGCAACCGAGACCGAAAGGTAGTATTGGTCTTGGGATAGTAGCTGGATTTCTGTTATTGATTTTGCTCGGATACATACCGATTTTCGGAGCCCTAATGGCTGGTTTCGTTGCTGGGCTTATCACGCGAGGTGCTGGCCGTGGTGCTGCCGCAGGATTGATTGCCGGGATTGGAGGCGCGGTGATCTTATCAATAATACTTTTAGTCGCTGGAGCTACGATCGTTAGCCTTCTTGGGCAAGCGGGCCTGGCAGTCCTTCTCAAAGGATCCACAGGTGGGATCATAACACTGCTTGCTCTTGGAAACGCAGTCGTATGTCTAGTCGGTGGACTCATAGGAGGAGCACTCAGACGAACATAGCAGACTACAACAACAAATCTCGCAGCCGTTAGCCACTCCTTATTTGATGACGAAAACCTTCTTTGGTCACAAGATCTCTTCGTCCTCGGTCCTAGTTGACGAAATTTCACGAATTCCAAATGGAACGCTGGCAGTCCACATGGGAGAACAACGTGGAATACAACCTCTCAGAAAGCGGAGTACATCCTCTAACGATAAGAGAAGTGATGGAAGGTCACGCGCCTGAGATACTCGATAAGTCTTTGGGATATGGGCAAACCAATGGAACGATAGAGCTGAGAAAGAGAATCGCTGCAATATACGAAGACGCAGATCAGGACAACATACTCGTAACGAACGGGAGTTCCGAAGCAAATTTCGTCGCTTTATGGCGCCTTCTCCAAGACAGAGGTGAAGTTGCCTTCATGATTCCAAACTACATGCAGATTTGTGGACTTGCCAATAACCTTGGAGCCAAAGTGAAAACTTTCAGGCTTATAGAATCACGAAACGAATGGATCCCCGACTTCTCCGCTCTAAGTCGAATAGTCAACAAGAAGACGAAAGTGATTGCGATTTGTAATCCGAACAATCCTACCGGAGCTACTCTGAACGAGAAACATCTAGAAGAAATATGTGGAATAGCTAGGAAAGTTAACGCATGGATTCTCTCAGATGAAGTATACCAAGGCTCGGAAATTAACGGAAAAACTACACCGTCCATATGGAATTATCATGATAAGGCGCTGGCGATCAGTGGCTTATCAAAAGCCTACGGACTCCCAGGATTGAGAATCGGCTGGGTAACCACTAAGAAGCAGATGGCGACAAAGCTATGGTCAAACCATGATTACACATCCATCGCGCCAAACGTGGTTAGCGACTACGTAGCCACAAAAGTAATGGAACCGGATACTCGAAACAGAATACTCACAAGAACCAGATCTATACTAAAACAAAATCTGCCAATGGTCGCAGAATGGATAAATCGAAACGATGAACATTTCCGCTTTATTCCTCCAAAAGCCGGAGCCATAGCTTACTTGAAATATAACCTGAAAATTAATTCGAAACAATTCGCGAATCGGCTCTTGCAAGAAAAGAAAACACTCGTGGTACCGGGCGCACATTTCGGAATGGATCGATATCTACGTATAGGTTACGGATCTCCGGCAGACTATCTCAGCGCAGGACTCAAACGAATCGACGAGCTAGTTAATGAAATCAACCGGTGACTTTCACAACACATCTGTAAGGCGTATAGTAATTAGAGCGATTTCATATTGTAAAACTCAATTGTGATTATCTATGTCTGATCAAGAAATTTTGGAAGAGCTAAGAAAAATTCGAGAGGCTGTCACACCGAAACCTGCGCCCCCTCCGCCGAAAGGGATTCGGGCTGAATTCATGGAATTCATCGGTAAGGCTGGAGTATTAGGATTAGCCGTTGGCTTCATTATGGGAACGTATATCGGGAAAGTAGTCTCAGCTCTCGTCCAAGACATTATAATGCCTGTTCCAGGGGCTCTCATTCCTGGCGGCAATTGGAAAAATGCCACTTTGACAATACCGATTGGAGAAGGAATGAATTTTGCGATAGGCGACTTCGTAAGTGTCATAATCGACTTCCTAATCGTTGCCGTAGTTGTCTTCCTCATAGCCAGGTATGCTGGGAAAGCAATGGAGAAGACAAAGACAAAGAACTGAAGACAGAACTCAAATTTCACACAACTGTTTCTGGATTTCAGTCGGAAATGGGGAATCATACACCGAGCCTCCCTATAACACGGCGTGAATAGCATCTCTGTAACCTTACCGGTATCAGAATTTGGCCCTAACAAATTCTTGCGAAGCCTAAGTTTTTGCTAAGCTAAGAAATTCTTTCTAATTAGCCTGACCAGTCTGTTACTCGACTTTGACGACTGTTGGAACATTACATCTTTCAAAAATTAACCAAATATCATTTCAGGTAGTTCACCTTGCACGCTATCGAAGACAAGATCCTCACATCAGTTAAAGACGAGGAGTTATCCCGTGCTCTCGCGAACATACCTGACGTGATGTGGGTAATGCGCGAAAAACAAGTGGTGTACATAGGCCCGAATGTAGCGAAACTACTAGGATTCACTCCTGAAGAGGTAATCGCTCGTAGTGATCTCCCGATTATGAGGAAAGCATTAGAAGAATCATTCTCAGAGGACAGAAAGTACGACATTGAATATCGAATTCAGCGCAAGGACGGAGAATGGATTTGGATTCAGGAGCGGGCCGTGTCGCTTTACGAAGGAGGTATTCGGTACACGTATGGACTGCTGTCTGATGTTACGCAAAGGAAAAAGATGGATGATTCTTCTCGTTCCGCGCGAGAACGATTGGAATTTGTTGTCTCCTATAATCCAGCAGTCGTATTAATTGAGAAACCTCATCCCGATCGCTCGGCTCTGATGTCGACTTTCGTAAGCGAAAGTGTCGCTTCACTTCTGGGATTCGCACCTGCAGATTTCATTGGAGAGTCTGGAGAGGAATTCTGGAAAAGTCATGTCCATCCCGATGACCTGCCAAAATACAGAGCAAACATGAGCACCCTCTGGAGAGACGGGCATCAGACGTATGAGTACAGATTTCTGCATAAAGACGGGAAATATCGTTGGATACGTGAAGAACAGCGAGTAATCCGAGACGAAGACGGTAACGCGAATGATGTTGTCGGATACATGAGTGATATTTCAGAAAAGAAGCAAATGGAAGACGAATATCGTTCGACTAAGGAACAATTAGAGTACGCTGTTTTTTCCAATCCCGCCGTAATCTATGTCGGCAAACCTCTCCCTGATCAGTCTGACTTTATCGGAACCTACATCAGCAAGACCGTTAAATCGGTAGTAGGATTTGAAGCTGAACAACTCCTTGGCGTATCGGGATCTAAGTTTTGGAAAAGCCGCGTGCCACCTGAAGATTTCCAAAAATATCAAGATGAGGTACCTGCGCTCTGGAGGGACGGACAACATGCGTTTGAGTACAGATTCCTCCATAGAGACGGAAAATATCGTTGGATTCGTGAAGAAGAGAGAATCATTCGTGATGAGCAAAATCAAGTCCGAGACGTAGTCGGTTACTGGATAGATGTAACCGATCGCAGAATGTCAGAGGAAAAATTTCATGAACTCTTTGAAGCCTGTCCAATCTCACTCTGGGAAGAAGATTTCTCTTCTGTCAAAGAATACATTAACGAATTGCAACTCAAAGGAATTTCTGATTTCAAAAAACATTTCACCGATTACCCTGATGAAGTCATAAAATGCGCCGGCATGGTAAAGATTCTCAGAGTGAATGAAGCCACTCTCAAACTGTACAACGCGAAAGGCATCCAAGAAATTGTTAACGGATTGCAACACATCATAACCAATCAATCAATTAGCACATTCCGAGATGAACTCATCTCATTAGCAGAAGGCACAACCCAATTTAGTAGCAAAATTGAGAACAAGACTCTAAACGGTGAAACAATACACGTGAATGTGTTATGCCGCGTAGTTCCTGGATACGAGGAAACGCTCGCGAAGGTATTAGTCTGCATAGTCGACCTGACACCAGAAAAGAAATTGAGAGAGATCCTCCTCAGATCACAACGTCTGGCTACAATTGGGGAGACCGCAACGATGGTTGGACACGATTTGCGTAACCCCTTGCAGGGAATCTCCGGAGCAGCATATAACATACGGAAACATCTTGGAGCAGCATCCGACCCTTCAGTCACTGACATGCTTGGAGTAATCGATAACGGAATACAGTACGCCAATCGAATTGTAAATGACCTACTGGATTTCTCACGAGAGGCACAAATCCATCTGCTGCCTACCACAACGAAATCGATCGTCAAACAAGCACTCACCAACGCAAAGATCCCAGACAACATAAGAATAGAAGATGTAATGCTGAACGATTTTGAAATTCTTGCAGACGAATCTAAGATGAATCGTGTCATTACGAATCTCATCCAGAATGCGGTTGACGCCATGCCCGACGGTGGAATCTTGTCAATATCCAGCACGAAGGAAAATGATCTAGTTTCAATTCGAGTGACCGATACAGGCATCGGAATCTCACGAGATAATTTAGTAAAGCTTTGGAATACGCTCTTTACAACCAAATCCAAAGGAATGGGTTTAGGATTGCCAATCTGCAAGCGATTCATTGAAGCGCATGGCGGTACACTTTCCGTAGAAACGACGCTCGGCAAGGGTTCAACTTTCACTGTCACGATTCCAATCAGGACAGCTTCGGAGGTGAGTCAGATTGAGTAAAAATGTCAAAGCCCGGATACTAGTCATAGACGATGATGAAGGAATACGCAAAGTCATCACAACTGCACTTAATGATGAATCCTATGTAACAGACACCGCGAGTAACGGAAAAGAAGCCATAGAGAAATCCAAGACAAATGTATACAATCTAGCAATTATCGACATCCACCTACCAGACATGGAAGGCACACAGCTCCTCTCTGAACTAGAGGAAACCACGCCCAAGATGCGAAAGATCATCGTAACAGGATTTCCAGAAGTGCAAAATGCCATCGCAGCTGTTAAGAAGGGCGCGAACGATTACATAACCAAACCCGTAAAAATCGACGTACTCATAAACTCGATCAGAGAACAACTCAGAAAACAACGGGAAGAGAAGAATTACAGCGAAGAGAAAGTGGCTGAATACATCGAAACACGGCTCCGAGAAAATCAACCATAACGAATCATGCTCATTTTTCCTATCCTAATCTAAGAACACTAGCCCAAACAATCCGATCTGTTTTTTTGATAGCGATTGAAATCATAGCATTTGATCCAGTTGAAAACGCCTCGGCTCTACTATCAGAAACCCAGCCATTACTGTGAGAAAGCTCGGGCGATTTTACGCTATAAACAAATCTCGTTCGAGCTTGTGAATGTGCCTGAAGGCGATCATCATGAAGTTATTGAAGCTAGCGGGCAAGATTACGTTCCCTATCTTTGGCTCCCAAATGGAAAAGGTGTCACTTGGCCTCATATAGCTGACTGGGCGGAGAAAACGAAACCCAAACCGACCATATATCCAGGAGAAGACCCGAAAGAGACGCGAGCCAGAAGTAGAATTATCGAGCATTGGGCGCATAACGTGGTTGAAGACAGGATATGGAACTACGTTCTGCCAGATCTTCCAAAAATATTTCATAATCCACAAGAACGTTGGATCTTCATCGAACTCCAAGAAGCCAAACGTGGTCCTATTGAAATATTCAACCTTCGGAAACATGAACTGCTAGCTGGCGTGAAAGAAATCTGCAACCTCTCACAAGACCTGCTCTGTACACAAGATTTCCTGCTAGGACCACATCCAAGTCTGGCCGACTTCGCATTGTACGGAGCGCTACATCCGCTGAAAGTCTCAGGCAACAACATTCCTACACAATTCACTTTACTCCGTGATTGGCATCACCGAATGCACACCCTAACAAAATAGGAGGAGAATTTCGCTCAAACACTCTTCAGCAAGTCGATTACTTCTGAAGACGTACATTATGGTAGGATGGCAAAGACTCGTGCTGGAAAACCACTGCCTTTCTTTGGTTTCGGAAAGGCTGCCACGATCAACGCGCCGGACTCTGGCACTTGATCCAGATCCTTCAGTAACTCGATCTGATAGTGGTCTGTGCTGAGAACATAGCGCTCGACATCTAAGTCGTTCGGAGCGTTATCTGTTGTCTCGTGCCCGCATGCTGTAATTTTACGTTGTTCGAAAAGATACTTCAACACAGGTATGTTCCAACCAGGGAAATGTTCCAAACCAGATGAATCCTTGTTCTCCATTGCCCGAGCATCGGGCCAACGCTTCGACCAGTCAGTTCGCAAAGCGACGAAACAACCCTCAGGGATCAATCCGTGTCGGCTCTCCCAAGCCTTGACATCATCCATCGTGACTGAATAATCAGCGTTCTTAGCTGCTTCCTCGTGAACGTCAATTACCGCGAGAGGGAGAATCATTTCTTTGACATCGATCTCATCTAGGGTCCTAGTGCCTTTCACGAAGTGGGCAGGTGGATCAACATGAGTGCCCCATTGCCCAACATGTGAATATTTCTGGATAAAGATTGACGAGCCAATACTTCCAACACCCTCATCATAATAGAAGAGCGTCTGGCGCTCTTCATCCGGAAATCCATACCAATGAGGAATTCCCGGAGCGAACGAATGAGTCAAATCGACCCATCGCTTTGCCTTCAAAGAATTGTACAGCTCTAGAAGATCCATCGATGAACTTTGACTCATAGTCACAAATCTCCGCTCTGTGTTATTCTTCACTACGCTGAATTCTTTGAATTGAATAAGCCTTTCCTATTATTACCTGCAGAAGAGATGCAAAGACGAAGCAGGCAGCGTTACGCTTTACGAATCAATAAGAGCAATTATTGAGCCATAGTCTTGGGCGTGGCCAGTTCAAAATCTGTATCTCGAAGGCAAAATTACCTACCCCCAACCTATTCCGCTTTAGTTATATCCAACTACACAACGTAGTTTAAGATGAGGTAACTACAGAGTGTAGTGCCGACGAGGTGATAACCGAGTTATGAAAACGCAGAATTTCGCACTAATAGTCTTCGCCTTCTTCCTTGTGATGGCAACATTTGCAACGAGTAACGGTCAAGTGTTTGCCCAATCCCCATGCGTAGCACAAGTCAGTTACCCAGCGATTTCATCATACTATAATCCGAATATTGAGATGACAGTACCTGTTTCCGCAACGTGTTCCTACAGCGGGCAACTCTTTGCTGCAGGTGATGCATACGATACAACAACGAATACAGATCTAGGTTCAATCAACACCGGCCTCAGCTCTACGGGGAGTGGCAACTTCAACGGCCAACTCAACTTCTTTTTACCAACGACGATTCAGGGACATACCATACAAATCTCTGTGTCAATCTACAATACCGCATTCGGTAACAATGGATCATCGCCGTTAGCAACCACCTCGCAGACGGTCACGATTGATGGCGGCGGCTACAACCAAAATTACCAAAACAGTTACAGCTCCTGCCAACCCGGATATTCATACGTGGGAGGAAATTGTTATCCGCCGAACTACAACAACGGGTCGTACTATAACAATGGACCAAACTATAACAATGGTTACTGTTCGCCGAGTTCTTCTTACGTGGGCAGTTGCTATCCACCGAGCTACTCTAGCAACTACAATAATTACAACAATTACTACGCTTACTGTCCACTTGGATACTCGTACATTGGCGGGAGTTGCTCATACCCGGGCTACTATTACTATAGCATGTACAGGTCCAACGGCAACTACTATTACCACTGGTACTACCGTCATCGCCACTGGTAAATCAAAACGACCTAAAGCAGCGACACTCATGGTGTCGCCAACCATCTATTTTTCGCCACTTCGCCAGAACTTAGCCAAGAGCCTAATTTCTGTAAAGAAGTTTGCGAACGAAACAAGTCAATGGGTAAGCAAATAGTGGGAGTTTGTTATTTGTTCTCGCTGTTGCCAAAGTATCTCTTTTCAAGTTCTTTTTCTGCTGTTTTAAGATTCGAATATCGTCTCTGCCAAGTTCTAAAGAAAAGGAGTACTTTCACACCTGCGACGGTGGAGATTACGGAACAGATTCCGAAGAGTAATCTGGAGATCTCAAAGATGGGTCTCAGAGTTCCGATATCCAACAATCCTGCGGGGCGAAGCACGTCAAATGCGAACAACGTCATCGCAAATATCGCGGAAAAAATAATGCCCATTAATCCAATTGTCATAATCCATTTTTTCTCTTCATTTACTCCAGCGATCAGTTCTCTCGCGTTGGAGATCAACCCTTCTTCGCTCATAATCACCTCGTCCAGAAGGATTGGGTTAAAACGAATTGTGTAACTAGGTTCTATCACGTGGTATTCTGGTTACGAGACGGCCCCTCATCGTTAGAGCCTGTTATTCGGCGAATGGGTCTCCAGAATCTGCCCTCTTCAATTACCTTGCGTCGTTCTGGGAAGTGCTTGCGATACAAATCAATAGTGTCCCTTAGGAAGTCGATGCCTCTTTGCATAATCTCGTACTCGTCACTTGCGTTTTTCTTAATGAACTGACGTTCGCTCAGCTCGCTCAGGTACTGTTTACAAAGGTCGTCTCGAAGGTTGCATGCTCGCTCTATTTTGGTAATCTTCTGTGGGCCGAAGCTGTATAGAAACTCGCTCATGTCCATCATTATCTCTAATGGTTCTCGCTGTTTCTCTTTCGGCAAATAGCAAGCCCACTTGGCTGGTTTTGAAGTCTGTTAACACCTACTGTAAAGAAACTATCGTTCAGATCACAACCCCGCTGATTCGTAACCTACACTAACGTATACCTGTAGATTTCAGAACCATGTTCCATCTCCACCTTTCATCACAACATTCTCTGACCCCATTGCCTCACCCAAGCATATTCCAAAGTGGCGCAAGCGGAATATCCACACTAACCTGTGTTGTATTCAACGTGAGCAAAATGAGCGCAACTCAAACAACGAAAAAAACACGGAAACGCACTACAACAAGAGACTCAATTCTGCTACTGTCAGATGTGATTTTATCTGTCGAATTTCTAAAAGCCCTCTATCCGCTCGGTTCGAGGACATCCGTGTGATCTCTTCAAACCACCAAGCGGGGAGAGGAAATGCGTCTCCTGATGGATTCGAGCCTGAAAATGACCTTGCCTCGAAGCGTAAGATCGAAGTATTACTGATTGCCTTCTTGGCCATCCTTGTAGTTGTAACGGTAAGTATGTCGCCGAACGTAGCAGCATACCCCTCGTCTTATTCTGCGAACTATTCTCAACCGGGCGTGTATTACGGCAATAGTACTGGTCCGAACCAGTGCTATGGGTATGGAGGTTATGGTTGCGGAGGATACAGTCGCTGCTATTACTCATCATGCGGATATGGCGGCCGTTGCTATTACTATTCATGCGGATACGGAAATGGTTGTTACGGTAATTACGGATACAATTATGGTTCCTACTGCGGATCGACCTATAACGGATACAATAACGGAAACAATTATCAAACAACAGCGACAACAACTCAAACTGTCTACTCTACGGCCACGTCTTATGTCACATCTTTCGTAACCTTACCGGCTGTAACGACCACAACAACGATCACAAGCGTCACGACTGTTCTAGATGAAACCGCGGCAACAATAGCCGGCATCTCAGCGTTGGCACTGGCCCTAATTCTAATCATCGTTGCAGTTTCAATGGTAAGCGCTAGACGAGCATACAACGATCTACAACAACGACAGATCCAACAACAAACGCGGACTACCATTCAAACACCACAGGCAGCACAGATAGGTTATTGCGGTGTTTGCGGATCACCAATCCAAGTCGGCCACGCATTCTGCAGCAAATGCGGTACAAGATTCACTGGCAGTGCCCAATTATGATCGAATAAAGCGCAGCAGTCTCCCTGAAGAGGCCTTGAAACTAGACAGAAACATCCAGAACAAAACTCGAATGTCGGAAAACAACTCAACCCTCTCACGGTAGAATGATTGGGACTCTGTAGAAGTTTTGAAGAAACGGTTTGATGCTATCCGCGATATCGTCGACGTCACAATCCATGCATGATGGATCCAATCGTACAGGCACCATTCGCGATCCGTCGACAAGTTCAACTTCAAGCAGAGCGTGGCCTTGTATCCTTTTCTCTCCTTGTCCGATAGAGTCCAAATAAGTTCCGCCTGGTAGGACGAGGAAATGCATTCTCCTAAAGGCTAAGCTGGAAAGCATAGTCGCAAGAAGTACTACCTTGCAGTCGCAATCTCCGCCAGTTTTGATGGTCTCCCAGGGCCATCGCACATACTCACCAAAAACCTCGCCCTTGTAGTTCACTTTATCACGTGTATACTCGAAGACTAGAGTCAGCAATCTGAGTTGGTCGGAGAACGTCAATTCCTGCGCGTCATGAGGTTTGTTTTTGCCCAATGCAACTTCTCCAATCGTTGTCGTCAATTGATCGATGGTTGAATATTCTGAGTGTTCTTTCGCTTCGGTGACTCTACTTAACATTAGAAGGCTGATTTTCAATGTATGAGGATCGAGTATCGTTTGAGCGGGCTCAGTGATGATCTTCTGCGGTGTTCCACAGAACCGACAGAATTTTTCTGAAGATCCGATGGGTTTCTTGCATGAGAGACAGAGTTGTAATCGTTCAATTTTTGGTTGTTCGCTCGGAAGTCTGCCAGGTTGCATGCGCGTGGGGGAAGCTGTAACCGCCATTTCTTGTGGAGGGGTGAGGGAAGGTTTTGGTGGTTCTTGCCTTTCTTTAGCAAGTGGTGTGGTACGAATGGACCTTCCGCAGTTGTGACAGAAATTTGATGATACGAGGTTGATTGCGGTGCAGGCTTGACATGAGGTGATGGGCTGGTTACATTTGCCGCAGAATTTTTGCCCCCGGGCCGCGAGCTTTCCGCATTGAGGGCAGGTTAGAAGAGTGTTCTTAGGCGGCAAAAGATCGTCGATGTGATTGTGAGCTTTGTGTTCTTAAACTGTAGGACGACTGTCGTAATCCAGCTATTTTTTCTTCAGCCTAGATGCTATTTCTGGTGGTAGTGCGTTCCAGTCGATGTTCCAGACGAATCGTGATTTCCGTTCGGGGTCTTCGTTGAAGTCTCGTTTGACGAGGCCTTCCTCTTCCATTCTGTTCAAGTATTCGCTTATGACGCTGCGACTGATGCCGAGATGATCGGCCAGTTGTTCTGTTCCAGTTTTACCACCTAGGTCTGTCATACCGATCAGGGTTCTGTACCAGGCTATTCGGATTTTCGTTTGCTTGTTTTCAGAGATCGATTTTTCGAGTTCATTTAGGCGTGTGTCTATTTTTTGGAATCTTGATTCAAGCCATTTTTTCAAGTCTTCATTGTTGCTCATTTTGTGTGTCTTCCTGGCGCAAGCGACGTTTCAGTTCTGTTAGGCGAGCTTCGATCTCGGTCATTCTTGATTTTAGCCAGATCTGGACGTCGCTATTCATTGCGCACCGTATATCGATTGTCGATAGGTGTTTAAAAGTGTATCGACAGATTCGGAACTCATAAATAGGCGACTGTATAATAGTGTCGATACACGTATCGACAGTGATATGAAATGATCGAACTCACCGAATTTCTGGACCACGCCAAACCACACATCGTAACGATGCTTGCGCTTGGCGTTGAAACCACAATCTCACTCAAAGTGATGCCCGTATTCATCCAAAACCTTCCACCAGAAGTATACTCGATCATAGTGTTCGTGATCGGTGGCGGAGTGGGCTTCATCGCTACCCATCTAACCCGAAGGATCGTTAAGACTCAACACGTGACAATTCTCAGTTCCATAAAGGAAGAGAAGATTCGAGGAGCAATCTACCTCAGCTTACTTTCCGGCGTCGCTCTCGCCGCAATGCTTCTCAAACTCTAGATCCATGCCCCAGATTTTTGTAACGAACTCAAAATTCGCGAGGGACAAACTGATTATGACAAGAACATCCGATATCAATTTTATCTGTCCGAAATGCAACACGACGCTTCTTCATGTTGAGGAGAACGTAAGAATTTCTCCAGATAAGCTTCAAATCTTGTCGAAGCTGAAAACATGTTCAAAGTGTAGCCACGAATTATCGTTGGAAGATCTGTTCAGAACAGCAACACATCAGGAACGTCGTACCTTTACAGCTCTTGAGAACCAACTCTAGGCATTCGTTTGGACTATAATCCCCGCTGCGATTCTCCTCATACTTTAGGATCATTTCTAAGAGGTTTTCCGCAGTTCACGCAGAATTTACTAGCATGGGGAGGATTCATGTGTCCACAATTTGGACACATTATAGACTTTGCGCCCGTTCGCACTTTGATTACGAAGGCTATACTCAGAATCGAAGCGATCGCTCCAATCAAAACTGCAAGTTCAGCAAGCGGGTTGGCTAACACATAGACGGCTACACTACTCTCGACGGTTGAAGTTGTCGAGAATGCGATCGCCGTCGTAACTGTCGCCACAACCGATGTAGTCAGCACACTCGTCGATGTCAACAACGTGGTTGATGTGCTTGTTGAAGTTGATAATGTGGTTGATGTGCTGGTTGAGGTTGATAACATAGTCGAGGTACTTGTTGATGTTGATAGTGAGGTTGATGTGCTGGTTGAAGTTGATAATGCGGTTGATGTGCTGGTTGAAGTTGATAACATAGTCGAGGTACTTGTTAGTGTTGACAGTGAAGTTGACGTGCTCGTTGAAGTGACATTCGAAGTTGCCGTGGTAATAGTGGCACTCTGAACCGTGAACCCCACGTTCGAACTTACCGTCGATCCCATGTTGGAAAATAACGCATAGACATTGTATGCACCCGTCAGACAGGTGACTGGAAGTGTAAACTGGTACGTTGCCTGTCCATTCGAATTAGTCTGAGAAACCCCATTCAGCATTAACATCCCCCCAGGCTCGTAAACTTGAAACTGTACTGTTACTCCGAAGAGCGATGACAGGCCGGATATTTCGGCGGTGATAAAGACAATATCACCGCAAGAATAGATGGCGCTATTAGAAAACACCTGAATTGAAACCACTCCGCTCGAAGTGGTCGAAACGCTAGAAGTGGCTTGATCGTTACCTATCATTGCAGGCGAACGCGTTGGGAAAACAGATGGGAATAGGGATAGAGTCGGCATAGTAAGGCCGATCAATGCTAAGGACAACAGTAAGACTGTAACTCTTACGCCCTTCAACAGCATCGACCCGAATCAGACATCCATACCTCATACTTAACGTGAAAGGTTGCATAACCATCCTTGAATAGCAACTAATTGTTGAATCATTAAATCATGTTCAACTTCTGGAATTGAGAGTACAGAACTTGAGAAGGATCAGCACCCAACCAGTCTTGTAGGACAGTCGCGTACACCTGTCTGAAATCGACGTTAAATTTCAGGTCGCCACTATCAAGATCCGTAAGGCTCGGATAGGATCCATATAAGCCTCCGCTTACTCTTCCTCCAATAAGGAACATAGGTTCAGCTGTGCCATGATCAGTACCTTGGCTTCCATTTTCTTTTACTCTTCTTCCAAATTCTGAGAAAGTCATGATCATCGTATCGTTTGCTCTATCTTTCGAATCCATGTCCTTGTAGAAGGCTGAGATCCCTTCGCTGACAGTTTTGAGCAGAGTTGCTTGTGTATCCTTCTGACTTGCATGTGTATCGAACCCACCGATCTGTAAGTACACAATTTGTGGGCTCAGACTTGACGAAACTATTTGTGCAGCCAATTTCAACCTATTCGCGAAATCATTATTCGGATAAGCTACGGATGATTGATAGTTAGATGCGGCTTGCTGTACTATGTCTGAAGCAGTCAGCGAATCCAAGCCTGCTTCCATCATTGCGTTTACTAAATTATTGTATTCTTGACACGATGTGCATTGAATTGAATCTAACGCATTAATCACGTTCTCGGTTTGTGCCTGCGAACTCAGGCTGTTCAGAGGTCTGATTTTGAAGGAATCTAGGCTGTCAATTGCTAGCGCGCTTTGCTGTTGACCAACAACTGCAGGCGATAAGAGTGAGTCGATTTCAACAGCATTAATGCTGCTATCATTCTTCTTAGCGTTATCCAGATATCTTCCAATCCAACCGGGGCTTCCTGATTCGATCGATGCAGTCTGCCAGATAGACATGGATTCGTAATGTGAACGATTCGGATTTGGATAACCGACGCCTTGCACTATTGCGACGTGATTGTTGTTGTATAAGTTCTGTAGTTCAGTCATGTTAGGGTGCAGTGCCACATTGCTATCCAATGGGAGAACTTGATCTTTTGGAAGCGCAAGGGAGGGTCGAGAATCGTAGTAGGTTTGTTGCGAGTAAGGGATAACCGTGTTTATGCCATCATTTCCGCCGCTTAACTGAATGACAACAAGGGTTCGATTTTTCAGGTCTTCGGTCTGCTCCGGAGTCATTAGAGTGGTTAAGTCTACTATTTTCGGACCGAAACTAAGCGGGTTCAGTGATGGAACTTTTCCTACAGACTTTGCAACTTGTTGCAGAAAAGCGCGCCGAGCTATATTCAAAGGCATATCATAGTCACTTTCAATTCAGATTATAGTACGGAGTTGACATTGTGAGACGAATCGTGTTTCGTAACTGAGCAGTAGGAGTGTCCAATGAGTTCGACGAATTCTGAATGACTTGTAAAACTTCTGATGGAAGTTTTTCTGGAAATAGGACTTGAGCAACGTCGCTGGCTGAGGCTCCGTCTTGAACCTCCTGAACTGAAGAAGGGTCTATGGCGAGCGGAAAATTGTATCGATCAAGAATAGTTGAAGTATTAATCCACCCGATGCCTTCAGGCCAACCGAAAACGCTCGGTGGATTAAACGGGAGTTGTCCCATGTTCTTCAATGCCCCAATCACCGCTCTGGGCTTCACGGTTGCACCAAGCGATCGCATCGCTGTCACGACATAGTCCACTGGGCTCTTTACAAGGCTCAGGTGGGCACGGTTCGACATGAATTCATCCGATTTCAGTATCACCTCAACGACCGCGCCGATATTCCCGTTGGAGCCCGTGAAGACGTTTGCCAAATTGTTCACGGTCTCGCTGCTAGGATTGCTGTATGATAAGTAGGAGAATAGTTCGCTCGTAATTCTTTTGGCGGTTGCCGGATGGTTAGCGAGTATGTTAACTATGTCTTCCGGACCGAAGTTTCCTGTTTGGCCAAGGAAGGTCTTCTGTCCATCGTCGTGAACCTTTGGGTTGAAGAAAGATTCACCTGACTTGTTGATCTGATATCCTGTGAACGCTCTGGCAGCAGACTTAACATCGTCCTCGGTATAGTTTCCGACACCGATAGTGAATACCTCCATCACTTCGCGTCCATAGTTCTCATTGGGCGCAGCAGCACGATTTTTCGCACCGTCGAGCCAGATCAACATAGCCGGATCTTTGGTTATTCCCATCAGCAAATCGCTGAAGTTACCCGTTGCATATGTACGGAGAAGCTGGTTCTGTTTGAACATGAGGTACGGACTTCGAACTTTGTATATTGCAGTCGCGAAGTGATTGTGCCAAAATAATGTCAATTTCTCCTCCAACGGCCTTGACGTGTTGACCATGCGATCAACCCACCACCACACTAACTTTTGAATATCCAATGGAGAAGGTTTCTTCGTACGCTCCATCGTTATGTTTGGTTCGGCGGGAAGAGCGCTCTCATCTATACTCTGATAGTTGACTAACCGATCTATCGCACCGCTTAATCCAAGATTCTGGTATGATGAAATCTCATCAGGTGATCCGCCAAACCCCGCACGCCTGAGCAAATGCGGAATCTGCCAATCTGGATTCATGGGAACACTCGGATCGGCATCGAGCGAACCCGTTAATGATTGGACCGAAGCATCCGTAACCTGCAGCAAATCGCCAGCAAGGTAACCAGCAGCAGTCAACCCTGACGTTAAGACGGCGAGTTTGAGGAATGTTCTTCTTTCCAACCTGAAATGCTCCGATTTAGTAACGCAGTTCAAGTTTCCAGCTGAGCATATGCGGTAAAAAGCAGTTCTGGATGAATCATCCACTCCAGACAGTTAGTTCTCGTTGTAGATTCAATCTTGGTTGTGGTCACGACAACGAGATTTGAGAAGACGGATTTTTGGGGTGCGTCTCCTCATAGCAGCTACTACGTGTTGCTTACAGGGTGATTCAATAATTCATTGATTTGAATTTGGAGATCTACTGCTAACCCGTAGAAAGCAAGCAGAGGAAGCAAACAGAGACACATTACACTACTTCGTAATGCCACAAACATTTCAGTTAGAAACTGCTTCATCTGCAACTCAGTACTCATAATAGTAGTATCCTTCGCCTTATGTATATTGAATGGCCGAGCTTTGAGACTGGTCTAGCTGTTTTATCTGTTTAAGGTCGTATCCCAGTGGTAGTAGCAGGTTCGTTGCCGATGAGCGTAGTAGGTCGACGTATTGCTCAGTGTCATACTCGCCCTTGTTGGCAAGTTCTAGTGGAAGGGCTCGGTTATTTAGCGTCCTCGACTTCCTTCGAGTTAACACGTAGCATACTGACTGTCCGGCTTGGACCTCTTGACCTTCTCTGACTAGATGCCTCGCTGCTACTGCTTGTGGAATTATTTTTTCGTAATTCTCCGGATTTTTACTGAGATTCTTTGAGATTACCAGGTCTTCGATAGTAGCATCTCGCTGCCTGAGCTTGGTTGCGTAGAGTTTCAAGACATCGAACACTTCCGGGATCAATTTCCTAAACTCCGTAGAATTCCTAGCTTTCGAGAGCACTTCGAGCATCTGGTTCTGACACTCGTTCACTATACGTGGTGTGTCATGTCTTCTCAGTTCAATCCCTCTCAGCTTCAGTTTGTCGTCTTCGGAGACTCCATAATATCGATTCAACACCGGCACATGTCGATCCATTTGTGAGTTAAGAAATACAATCCACTTGTACTGGCCTTCGAAACTTATCGGAAAATCAAGTTCCTTTGCTATTTCGCAAGCGAGATCTTCGTATTCTCTGTTCGTAGCGTTAGCTTTCTTCAGCCACATCGAATCAACAATGCCATGAACAAGTTTGAAACCTTTAGTCTCGGCAAATGCCACTGCCTTCCTAAGTATCTCTCTTGAATACGCGCATGTGGCGATGTGTGCGTCTATCTTGCCAAATCGCGCGTTCTTGAACCCCAGATACCCGAATGAGCAGACAAGAATCCATTTCAACGCGGCTTGACGTTGATCATAGCGAAGCCTGATATGCGGGTCGATAGTTTCTTTCTTAAGTTTCTTGTAGAGTATACGCTTCCGTAGCAGTATACGCAATGAAAGCGGAACGATTCCTTCCCATCTTTCGCAGATATTCCAATTTAGCTCGGGGACTCTGCTGGTTGAGTTCGGGCAACATTCACAGTTAACCGTCTCTCCGCTAAGGTTCTTCTTCATCATAACCGTCGGGTAGAGCGAAGAGAAATCTAATTCTCCGACCGAATCGTGGATTCCGAACTGTGGCTCGTAGATTAATCCTCCTCGATCAGCGATAAGGAGTTCTTTCCCGTTTTTCCAGTCCTCAGCATCATTCTTGTTCCAGGGAATCAGCACGTCTTGCTTCACTGCGTGGTATAATTGTAGTGAAGTCATGCTCGTGCCGATTGTAGTTCGAGAAGCTCTCTGAACTGGAATTATGCAGGTTCTCGCAACTTCGAACAACCCTTCTAGGCCACAGTCTGTGCCAATGAATGCGTTTGACCCGTCGATATGCAGTCTTCCAAACAGCCTTGCAGCGGTCTGCCTGAAAAGTATCTTTCCATACGAAAAGTAGCTGTGTCCCTGCAATTCGTAGATTCTCAATGGGACTTCCTCACGTCCAAGAATCAGACCATCTAGGATTCCGTTGAGGTCTGCGCGTCTGGCGAGATATGGAAAGATGAATGAATCTCCGTCTTCGGTAAGAATGATGTCCGGATTAATTTCACGAAAAACCTTGACAAGTTTAAGGAGTTTTTCTGTTTCATCACCAGAATCTATTCTGAGAATTTCGTTTCCATCACGAATGGTTACCGAATGTAATCCATCTTCAAAGCTTCGAATTCTACCGGAGATGTTGGTTGTGACTTTGAATTCAATTCTTCGTAACGGTGGCAGCTCGTAGTCAGTTGATTCCCGGGAATCTCTCAGTGTCCATCGTACGTCATTTCCCGTTTCTTCTGCTTCAACCAGTCCGAAGGGAAACAGGTCTTTCTGGTAGAGATACATCTGCGTGGATGGGATGTCAACATTGTATAGTCGAAATTTGGAAAAATTTCCATACCGCTGAATTCTTCTTGCTGATCCTAGGGTTTCCCGTTCACTGGCAGCAGTGACCTCAAGAACTTTACATCGGAATTGATCGCCCGCTTTTTCAAATTTCTTCACGAACTTCCAACGGTACATGAAAGGTTGGGAGGTCAGATTGGAAAGATTGCTAGGTTCACCGGCTATGTAAAATTGCGGATTCCATTGATCGGTGAGCTTGACGCAGCTACCATCTGTTTTCTTTAGCCAAATTATCATTGAGCCTGCTTTTGGATAGAGATCGATAATCCACCCTAGATGCCTCAATAGCAACACAGCACATACCCAGTCGCAATCATTTACAACATGGAGAGAGAAGCGAAAAGGTACGAGTCCAAGGTGAAAGTGTGAGCACACACAAGCGGTAAATCATGAATTTGAGTGAGGAATGATCGTATTGCCAGTTTTCAATGAAACAACCATTATGGCTACCGTAGCGTCAGCTGTCTTCGTTGCGGAGCTAACAGACAAAGACGCCTTTCTGATACTTACCCTGGCAACAAGGCATAGGTCGTGGTTTGTTTTTGCAGCTGGAGCAGTCACGTTTACCATCACAACCGCGATCATCGTCGCGTCAGGATATTTCCTGGTAAACGTTTTCCCGGTATACTGGATCAAAATTGTGGGCGGGATAATAATGATTTGTTATGGGCTTTGGGGGTTCATAAAAGTCAATGAGAAAGAACTTGCAAAAGAAGAGGAGAAGTTGCTTGCTCGAACGTCAACGAAGAGTATGTGGTCGGCGTTCTTAGCAGCAGTGTCGATGCTTGCTCTACTTGATCTTGCTGGTGATGCAACTGAGGTTCTGATAATCGTGTTCGTCGCTCGCTTTAACAACATGTTTCTCGTTTTCGCAAGCGCTCTAATTGCACTGATCGCTGCAACTGCGCTCGAGACTACTATTGGAAATCGACTGCGCAATCACTTGTCACCGAAGAATCTCAGACTCTTCTCCCTTCTGGTATTCACTATCCTTGGCACTACTATCCTCGTCACAACCGTACTCTGATCGGATCGTATGTGCACCACTAGATTCTATCACAAAAGCTAAGCATAATTTCACCAGTAGAAATATGCTCAAATCCGTAGAAATTTATGATATAGCTTTATCGGCAATTACTCAACCATCTTGGCAAATGTTCGAGTAAACGACTCGTTGTGGATGTGGGCGAAGTCTGAAATACCATGGAGACTAAGAGTGCTGTATTAGGAGTATGGATTATGCGTCCGATTAAACCACTCATGCTTGCAGTGCTAGTAATATCATTGTTCTTCTTAACGAAGAGTGTTGCAGCTGCTACGGTTGTAGTTAGTTGCCCGTTCGGTTCTCCTGGCGGAGACGATCTGAGCCGCGGGTTTTATGTTACATCGTATCCTGGTACTAATCTCTATTCCGTCCACGTGCAATATAATGCGAATCCGGCTGGAACCTATACGGTCTCCATGACTGCGAACCTTAATGCCTACAACGGGCCCATCATAGGGAGCACCCAGACCGTTACCGTCAACCTTCCATCCACAGCAAGCGAACAGGATGTCGTGTTCAATTTCGGAGGCGCCTCAGTACCGTCAGGAAGCACAATAGCGTTCACGCAAGTACAAGACTCTGGTCCCGGGACTGCTTACTATAACACGGGCTCCGGTACATGTTCCGGAGTCTTCCAAACAAACGGCACCTCTCCGCCTTTAGATACTGTCCGCAGGAACAGTGTTGGCCTCGAGATCTCCGAATCGTCAGGCGGCGGTGTGTCAACAGATTGGGCGATCAGTTCCGTTTCAGCAATTCCCCCTAATCCTCAAGCGGGTAACCCTGTAACTTTCAGCGCGGTATTGACTGCGCTCTCTTCAACGGGTTCGTATCCGCAGAGCGTTGATGTGGAATGCACAATCGACGGGACATCATGCGGCGGAGGAAGCGTCTCATACCCTGGACCAACTGGCGCCCCGGCCACCGTGAGCGCACAGACCCCATGGACAGCAACGCCTGGAACACACACATTAACCTGGTCGGTCTCGACGAATAACGATCCGAACCCAAGTAACAATCAAAACAGCATAACGTTCAATGTCGGACCACCAGTGCCACCGCCCCAAGCGCAATTCGATTTTTCATTATCCATTTCACCAACCCAGCAGAGCATCACTCCTGCAGGGAGTACAAGCTACACCGTAACTGTGAACACACTAACGGGACCACCGCAAAGTGTCGCCCTCAGCATGTCAGGGTTACCGGCTGGTGTGTCCGCATCATTTAACCCAACATCAGGAACTCCTCCCTTCACTTCAACACTAAGCGTTACAGCCACATCTTCAGTCTCAGCTGGAACATCAACGCTAACAATAATGGGAGTTGGTGGCGGTGCAACCCATCAGGTCTCCTTCACTCTCACCGTTTCGGCTGCATCCGACTTTTCAATTAACGTGAGTCCAGCCTCTCAGAGTGTGCTTCAGGGAGGGACGGTATCGTATTCTGTGAATGTTGCTGCCCTTAACGGTTTTAATTCGCAGGTCTCATTATCTGTTTCAGGATTACCTTCCGGTGCGAATGGAGTCTTCAGCAATCCCTCGGCGGCTCCGAGCTTTGCTTCGACGCTCACGGTCACATTGCCAGTCGATGTGTCAACCGGCTCGTATACGTTGACAGTGACCGGGAGTGGAGGGGGATTAAGCCATGTCGCAAACCTAGTCCTAACAGTCAACGCAGCCATGGTAACGCAAACCTCAACCTCTTCAACTCCAACCTCAAATGACCTGATGAGCATGATACAACAAAACCAACTCCTCATTCTCGGAGGCATACTGTTGATCGTCGTCGTAGCTGTCGCTGCCGCGTTGATGTCTCGCCGAAAACCAACTCAACCGGCACAGGTTACTACGGGCGCAACACCTGGAATGATTTACTGCCGAAACTGTGGAACCCAAAACCCAACTACGAGCGAGTTCTGCGGAAAGTGCGGCGCCAAACTCCACTAGCATCCGACAAACTCTTCAGTCAAGTCAGTAGATTGGGAACTGGTTCGTTAGCATGAGACCTAGAATTGGCGTTATTGGTGCTCCTCTCTGCGATGGAGTGCGTGATTCTGGCGTTGAGAATGCGCCTAGGGCGCTTCGTCACGCTGGCCTCGTCGAGATTCTGAAAACCCACGCAGAAGTTAGAGATTGTGGAGACCTCTCGCTCGAGACGGTTGCGCAAGATGAGTTGACAGGAAAATCTCGAAACCTTAAGCTAGTTGCTGATGGTTGTCGATCAATAAAGCGTCTGGTTTCTCAGGTTGTCAAGGATGGATATTTTCCTCTAGTGATCGGCGGAGATTGCAGCCTCTTTCCAGGCGCGCTCGCTGGCATTACGTCAATAGATCATGACATTAGTGCAATTTACCTAGATGGTCATCCTGATTTTCATACCCCTGAGACCACGAAATCCGGCTATTTCTCAGGCATGAGTCTTGCTATCGCTTCGGGCTTCGGACCTGACGAATTAACGCATCTGGGCGACAATTTTCCTATCGTTAAGCCCCAGAATGTTCTACTCGCAGGGCCTCGTCCGGCAAATATAGATCAACCAGAAATCGACGACCTAATCAGGGCTGGTGTAAGAAACATCTTTCTAAAAGACCAGGGGGCGGAAGATTTCGAACTCGAACTGACGCGCTCATCCCAGTTCCTTCCGAGACCGGTCTACCTACATTTCGATTGTGATGTTATGAACCCTCAAGAAATGCCTGCGTTGGCAGGCATGAAAGCCAACGTTCATTGTCCTGGGGGACTCCGTCTCGACGAAGCATTATCAGTTTGTAACGTTCTCTCCACATTACCACTTGTGGGAATGGATGTTACGCTCTACGATCCGACTGCGGACAATGACGGTAAATGCGCCAAGAAAATTATCAAACTGGTCGAAAAAGTGCTTTTCCCCTAACGTTATCCGAAGAGAACTATTGCGTTAGACTTCTTGTAACGAGTCGAAGATAATCAGCAGAGGATGCCGCTAAGATCTCACCTGTTTAACGATTCGTTCACCGATCTTACTATCAAAATCAATAAAGACTTCTTCATTTACCGCCAGAACAGGCACGTGTCTCGGAGAGCCCGTTAGTTTTGTAAGCTCCTGTAACGCACCTGGAGTGTATTCGACATCAACCTCCTCAAAAAAGATTTGATGCGCGGAAAGGAATCTTCTCGCGGCAACGCAGTGAACACATTCATTGTGTGAGAATAATTTTATTTTAGTCGAACTCAAACATGCCACACGCTTACGCTTTGGATTACGTTAACGACTATGACGAAGATTCCAATTAGCTTACTTAACATAATGTTACATGAATCATGTGAGTAATATCCTGAGCTTTCTCGCCGTTCAATATTTTACGTCTTCCGCACTCGATCCAATGAATAGGATGCCAATTCCGAATCCATCCTCGTCGGGATTTTCGATGCACTCAGTATTCGAATATCCCATTTTCACTTTGGCCCAAAACCGGTAAACCTCTCCCGAATTACTACCCGTTCGTTTTCCGAATCTCGTCCAGTAATCTTGGTTAATGTCGTGGAAAGCTACCAAGCCTGGATCATTTAGGAAGTCTAAATAATTTTCAAAATCTTGCTTAACCCCTTCGTAGCTGTGGTCTCCGTCAATGAATAGAAAGTCAACTTTTCGATTTCCAAGAACGCGATTCACCCTTTCCACTGTCGAGGAGGCATGAGAATCTCCGTCAATAACGCAAACATTCTGCCCCTTCGTTCTCAAATCTGCGCAGAGTGTCCGCCAAGGTTTCAAATCCTCGTTTGCTGCGTCTACACTGACGAGCAACGCATCAGGAGCCGATACCCGGCTGAACAGGAAGAAGCTTCCCCCATGCTCTGTTCCGATTTCAAGCACTGTTCTCGGCCTCCTCCGGCGAACAACCTCACATAACCCTTGAATTTCGCTACGAATCTGATTTGGAGTAATTAGCGCGTTAAATGGTTTTGAGTAAGCAAGCTCTAACGCATCTTCCAACGCAACTATATTTCGAGTAGCAAGTGCGAATCGCCAAAGCAGAATCTTCCAAACTAGGCGCCTGTAGCTATCTCCTATCGTCCTCCGCAACATTAACTCAAGAGAGGGTGGCCCGTCCCCCTTCTTCTCTGCTATGCTCATGATGCTTGAGG